>JAFNAB010000167.1 GCA_017859955.1 Holophagaceae bacterium | reverse complement strand
CTCCTGGGGGCCAGGGGGCGGGGAAAGCTCGGAAATGTGAAGGGACGGGTTTAGGCTAGATCCGTCCGTTTAAAAATGCAACACCTGTTTAATTAATGAGGGTGCTAGATTGCTATTTAAAGTATTGTTTGGAATTGAAACCGAATATCCTGGGGAGACTCATCCGGAGGACCGCTTTGAACGACACGCCCAAGACGGCCGATGCCCCTCGGCGGAAATCGGGGAGGCCCCGGGGCGGGGCGGTGGATGGCCGGGAGGCGATTCTCGGGAAGGCCATTCCCGCCTTCTCTCGGCTGGGATACGAGGCGGTCAACCTGAGAGATCTGGCCCGGGAGGCCGGAGTCAACCCGGCCCTGGCGATCTATCACTTCGGTTCGAAGTCCGATCTCTGGCTAGCGGCGGTGGCAAGGCTCGTGGAATGGATGGCGCCCCGGCGGCGCAGCCTCGCCGAGATCGCGGAATCCGGGGCGCCCTACCGCGAGCGGCTGGAGGACTTCTACAGGGAGTACGTGCGGGTGAACGCGGAGATCCCGGACTACGGACTCTTCATCCTGCAGGAGGCCGTCCGTCCCAGCGAGCGCCAGGCGGTGGTCCGGGAGCGCCTGATCATGCCCTCGTACCTGCAGACCCGGCCCCTTCTGGAGGAGGGGATGCGCCTGGGGGTCATTCCCGAGCAGGACCCGACCCTGCTCTTCTTCATGACCATCATCCCGATCTCCAACATCTTCGCGGGCTCGTCCATGGTGGACCCCCTCCTGCAGCTGGAGGCCCGGGGCGAGGACCTGATCTCGGGCGTGTTCGAGGTGGTGATGCGCTGCCTCACCGGGCAGTCCCGGGCTGGGGGAAGCTGAACGGCTGCCACCCCATTGAGGGCACTGCCGGGCCCCCAAACCCAACCAAGTGTGGTGTCAGATACGTTCGAATGGTCCGCGTTTCACCGAAACACCACACTAGCCACCCGCAGAGACCTCATCGAGAATGGGGAGCAGACCGCCCATGCCCCAGCCCACCCTCCAAATCGAACTGCACCGAATCCTCGTCCACTATTTCGAGGATCTGGAGGCTGTCATGGGGGAGGGGGGAATGGGTGCGGCCTACGCCGGGCTCCTGGCAGACCTTAGGCTGGAGACCTCGGATTTCCAGGAGCCTTCCGGCCGCCTCAGTTTCGAGAAATACATCACGGCGCTGCAGTGGGTGGATGGGACGGGCCGGATACCTGGTCTGGGGCTCAAGCTCGGGAGCCGCAAGCGCTACGGCACCTACGGGCTCTCCGGGATCGCCGTGTTGACCCAGAACACCCTGGGGCAGGTGAACCAGGCGGCGGTGGACGGCTTCGAGTTCTGCTGGGGTCACTTTCTGCGGTTGCAGGTCCGGATCGAGGGGGAGTGGTCCGTTAGCCGCTACGAAGCCTCGCCGCCCTCCCTGGCCCTCTGCGCCCCCCTGATCGAGCAGGCCACGGCCACCGGGATCCGGCTCATCTCCGAGGCCATCCCGGGGCAGGACTGGTCCGTGTGCCGTGCCCGTTTCGCCTATCCGGCCCCCCTCTACGCCCACCTCTACCGCCGCTTCCTGCCCTTCGAGTGCGAGTTCGGCCAGCCCGCGAACGAGCTCAGGATCCCGGCTGCCTGGGCATCGCTCCCCTCAGCCCTGGCGGAGGAGAGTGTCCAGGCCTTCTGTACGGCCCGTCTCCAGGCCATGTTCAAGGAGGAGTTCGGCCGCTCCTACCTGGAGCGCCAGATCCGAAGGATTCTTTGGGATTCGGCGCCGGACAGGCTCCCGGACCTCCCGGAGGTCGCCCGGTGCCTGGAGGTCTCCGAACGCACGCTCCGTGCGGCTCTGGCCCGGGAGGGGACTTCCTTCCGGGCCATCCAGAACGACATCGTGATCCGGCGTGCCCAGCAACTCCTCTCCGACCCACGGTTGTCGGTGAAGGAGGTTGCCTTTGCCCTCGGCTTTGCCCAGCCCCCCAGCTTCACCCGGGCCTTCCTCAAAGCCACAAACGAGACGCCGGAGCACTACCGGAGCCGGATAGCGGCGCGGTAGACCCCGGAGAGCCGGAAATGCTAAGTCTCTCGTCGTAAGTGCTAAGCCCTTCTGGTGTATTTCCGATATCGCATTTCCGATACTCATATCAGCACTCATTCTGGTCCGCCCGCTTCGAAGATGCATGCGAGGGGCCTGCCGTCACGGTTTCCGTCATCCCCGACGGCCGTCTGCTGCATGGCCTGGGGGGACTCCATCCGGAGGTGAAGAGATGAAAACCAGCCAAGACCTGTTCCAGGAACGCCTGAACCGAATCCAGACCGCCGTGGCCCTGGGCCGACCGGACCGGGTGCCCGTGGTGACAACCTGCACGGGTTTCGCCGCCCGCTATACCGGCACGAAGATGGCCGAGTTCTGCGCCAACCCCAAGCTGGCAGCGGAGATCATGCTGAGCACCATCCAGGAGATGGGCGAGATCGACGGGACCCAGTTCGCCCTCTTCAGCCCCTACCTGCTTAGCATGGGGATGGGCTGCAAGGTGGACATCCCCGGGGTCGAGCTACACGAGGACATGCCCTACCAGATCCACGAAACGGAGCTCATGAAGGAGTCCGACTACGACTTCATCATCGAGAAGGGCTACGACGAGTTCTACGAAAAGCACCTGGAGGAGAACCTCCCGGATACCCTCGCCCACCTGGGGGAGGCCTTCGAGGCACTGCCTCAGGCGACCATGAACGTGATCCAGGCCGGGCTGCCCATCCTGAGCCCTGCGATCGCCGCCATTCCCTTCGAACAGTTCAGCGGCATCCGCTCCATGGCCCGCTTCGTTTCAGACACCTTCCGCATCCCCGAGAAGGTTCTGGAGGCCAGCGAGATCGCCATGGAGAGCACCCTGTCCACCCTGAAGGCCACGATCCAACAGACCCACCCGATGGGCGTGTTCATCGGCTTCGGTCGCTCCAATCGCGGCTCCCTCTCCAAGCGGCAGCAGGAAAAGTTCGTCTACCCCCACTTCCGGCGGATCGTGGATGCCGTGATTGCCGAAGGGGCCATTCCCCTGCTCCATTGCGACCAGGACTGGACCCAGGATGCCGAGTTCCTCCTGAGCCTGCCCAAGGGCAAGTGCATCCTCCAGCTCGATGGGGCCAGTGACATCTTTGCCCTGAAGAAGAGCGTCGGCCACCACATGTGCCTCATGGGCGATGTCCAGGCCGCCAAGCTGGCCCTGGGCACGCCTGACGAGGTCTACGCCTACTCCCGGCGCCTGGTGGAGGAGGTGGGCCCCGAAGGCTTCATCCTGAGCCAGGGCTGCGACATGCCCACCAACGCCAAGGCCGAGAACTACAAGGCCATGGTTTCCGCCGTCCACGCCTGATTCCACAAGGAGACAACCCATGTCCGAATTCGTCCAGGTCATCGAACACAAGGGGAAGAAGGTCGTCTTCTTCAACTGCGTCGGAATGAACCCCGATAAGGCGGCCAGCCTTTTCCCTGAAGTCACCCAGATGTGCATCGCCAACCGGATCAACCTGGTCTTCAGCGATGTGACCGACAGCTCCGCGAACGATGCGCTGAAGGCAGCCGCCGTCGAGAGCACCAAGGCCGTCGCAGCCGCCCTGGGCTCGATCCACACGGCCCTGGTGGGCATCAAGGGCATCCAGCGGATCATCGCCCAGGCGGTGGTGAAGGATCAGTATTTCGCCAAGACCCGGGAAGAGGCCCTGGACCACCTGGTTTCCAAGGCTTGACCTGAAGGAGGATGACGATGCGATCTATGGACCTGACGCCTGCCGAGCAGGCCAAGCCCTACGCAAAATACTTCACCCGGAAGCCCGCGGCTCCCGATCCCGCGCGACTGGAGCTGATGGCCCGGCCCATGGATCCGGCCAAGGCTCTGCGACCCGAGAACATCAACGATCTCCTGAATCCCGGCTATCACGAAGTTGAGACCGGCTGGTGCATCCTGCCGAATGGCGCGGGCTACATTGCCAACCTGACGAAGATGCCCGGGGTCACCGTCGACATGATGAATTGGTGGTTCGGCTGGCATGCCCTGGAAGACCTGCGCTACAAGATCTGGTACCCGGCCTACCATCACGGCATCTCGATTCCGGATTCCGCGGAGCGGGCCCGGGTGCTGGATCCGGCGACCCCTGCGGTCAAGCGCTTTCAGGGCACCACCCATCACGTGATCGAAGATATCGGAAGCGGCCCTGAGGACATCCTCATCAAATTCCTGCCACCGGAGGAAATGGGTTTCGACATGACCCGGTTCAAGTCCCCGGCCGTGGGAACCTTGGTGGGTGGTTGGGGCAAGACCCGTCCCGTAGGCGCCTTTTTCCTGCGGCCCTGGGCCCCGTCCATGATGTGCCACTTCATCCGCGAGACCGAGGATGGTATCGAAATGCGGACCCGCTTCTGGATGGGTTACAAGGTCAAGAATCGCAAGCCCAAGTGCGTGCTCCCGCCCTTCGTGAAGGTGCCGGGCAAGATCCCCCAGGGCCTGGCGATCCACAACATCCACGAATACGCCAACCTTGCCTCCTTCCTGCCGGAGCTCTATGCCGAGATGAAGGGTAAGGTCACCGCCTGACTCTGATCCAGGTGGTTTTAACGGATGAACATGACGGCGGGCCGGGGATTTGCCATATGAGGTTCCCGGCCCACTTGTTGACTGTCCGGGGCAGACCCCAATGGAGGCGTTTGTGCAGAAGACTACAAATGAATGGTCCCCGCGTGCTTGGTGCAACCTCCTCAATATGCTCAGATTCCTGTCCTTTGGCCTGCTGATGGCCCTCGGGGTGGGGCTCCGGGCACAGGCCCCAGCCGGAAAGCCCCTGGTGGCGACCGGTGGCGAATGTCTGATGTATGCCGTATCCCTCTGGGGGGATGCCTACAAGTCCAAGGACCCTTCATTCTCCATGGAGGTTCGCGTCTCCGGAGAGGATAAAGGCCTGGAGGATCTCACCGAGGGCTCCGCCCAGATGGCTATGATCGCCCGGGATGCGGTGCCGGACGAATTGGCCGCCTTTCGGGAGAAGTGGGGGTACCTCCCCACCCGGATTGCCGTGGCCATGGATGCCCTCGTGGTCGCGGTCAACCGGGAAAACCCTGTCAAGGGCATCCGGATCGAACAGATCGACGCCATTATGACCACGAATCGCGGCATGGGATGGCCCAAGGACATTCTCACCTGGGGCGATCTCGGGGTGGTGGATCCCCGCTGGGCGCAGCGGCAGATTGTCCGTTACGGGCGCTCCCTCGACTCCAGTGTCTTTGGGCTCATTGCTCATTTCTTCCCCCACCAGATGGAGACCAGAATTCCGATTACCATCCTCCCGGATGGCATGGCCATGGCGGAAGCGTTGGCCTCCGATCCTGATGGCTTCTGCATGGCCAATCTTGTCGAGGACTTCTCCTCCCTGAGGACCCTTCCTGTCTATCCATCCGGGACCGATCATCCCGTCCAGCCCACACCGGACTCTGTGTCATCTGGGGCGTACCCCTACTCCCGTTGCCTCTATCTATATGTCAATAAACATCCCAAGAAGGGGCTTGAGCCCAGATTGAAGGCCTTCCTCGAATTCGCCCTTTCACCTGAAGGGCAAAAGCTCGTGAAGGCCGCTGGTCAGGCACCCCTGTCCCGGGATATCCAATATCTCAACCAATTCAAAGTCACTGACGGCCTGCACACGGATGCAAAGGGCATTCGTTGATTTGAATCCTGTCCGTTATCAGCTTCGGATGACCCCAAGCT
>JAFNAB010000166.1 GCA_017859955.1 Holophagaceae bacterium | reverse complement strand
GGGGCCTCGTTGTCCGGATAGGCCGAAAGGGCCTGGGGAAGGGCCTCGCGGATCACCCGGAGCACCCCCTCCGGGGGGCCGAAGGGGTTCAGGTTGGCGCTGAAGTCGAGGATCTCTTCCGGAGCGCAGCCCAGTTCCCGGGCCAGCTCCCAGACCCGTCCGCCGTGCAGGGCTTCAGCCATGGAGATACCTCAGGGAAAGGAGGGCGGTGCCCAGGAGAAGGGCCAGGAGATTGACCCGGCGTTCCAGTTCCAGGCCCTCCCGCAGAAGGGGACCGTCCAGGGACCGGCCTGGATCGCCCAGGCGAGGGCCTTCGTGGGGCACCCCATCGTAGAAGTTGAGGCCGCCCAGCTGGACCCCGAGGGCGCCCGCGAAGGCAGCCTCGCACCAGCCCGCATTGGGGCTGGAGGTCTTGGCGCCATCCCGCCAGGCCAGGCGCAGGGCCCGCCAGGACCAGGCCGAAAGGGCGATGAGGGGGACCGAAAGGCGCGCTGGCACCAGGTTCAGAAGGTCGTCCAGGCGGGCCGAGGCCCAGCCGAAGTGAGTGAAGGGGGCCTCGCGGTGGCCCACCATGGAGTCCAGGGTGCTCACGGCCTTGAAGGCCCAGAGGGCAGGGAGTCCACCCAGGGCGAACCAGAAGAGCGGCGCCAGGACCCCATCACAGAGGCTTTCGGCCACGGTCTCCAGCCCGGCCCGGGCCACACCGGCTTCATCCAGGTGGGCCGTATCCCGCCCCACCACCATGGCGACCTCACGTCGGGCCTTCTCCAGGTCCCCGGCTTCGAGGGCCAGGGCCACGGGCCGCACGGCGTCCCGCAGGCTGCGGCTGGCCAGCATCCAGGCACCCAGGATGAGCTCCGGGATCCAGGCCCAGCGACCGCACAGGCGCAACACGCCCCAGGCGAAGCCCCCGGCTAGGGCCGCCATGCCCAGGGCGAGGAAAATCCCCAGAACCCTGAGGAGGGTGGGGGACCTGAGGCCCCGCCGGGCCCTGTCCAGGCCCTCGATGATCAGGCCCAGGATGCGGACCGGGTGGGGCCAGGACTGGGGGTCACCCACGGCCTCATCCAGCAGACCTGAACCCAGGAAAACCAGAGGGTGCATCAGAATTCGATCCCCGCCTGGGCCTTGATCCCGGACTGGTAGGGATGCTTGTGCTCCTTCATCTCCGTCACCAGGTCAGCGGCCTGGAGGATGGCCTCCGGGGCGCCCCGCCCGGTCATGACGACGTGGAGCCTGGGCTGGCGGGCCAGGAGGTCGGCCAGGACGGTTTCCGTGTCCAGGAAGTGGTGCTGGAGCACGATGTTGAGCTCGTCCAGCATGAGGAAGCGCAGTTCCGGATCCGCCAAGAGCGCCTTGACCTGCTCCCAGCCCTGCTGGGCCAGTTCCAGGTCCCGGGTCTTGTCGGCGTTGCGCCAGGTGAAGCCCTCGCCGCAGCGTTCCCAGGTGAGGGAGCCCCCGAGGGTGGCGGCCACCTTGGCCAGCAGGGTTTCGGAGGTGGGCTGGGAGCCCTTGATGAACTGGACCACGGCGCACTTGTGGCCGTGGCCCAGGCTTCGCACCAGCATCCCGAGGGCGGCGGTGGTCTTCCCCTTGCCGTTCCCGGTGTGGACGATCAGCAGGCCTTTGGAATTCCGGTGTGCGTTCATGGCTTAGCTTAGCCGCTTGTCGGCGGAGATGCAGTCGCTGAAGATCTCCATGCCCTTGCGGTTGGCGCAGAAGTCGCCGCACATGGTGCAGGTCTCTTCCTTGGCGGGCATGCGGCTCTCCCGGATCTCCTTGGCCTTGTCGGGGAAGAGCAGCAGGTCCATGTGCTGGGCCCACTTGGAGTCGCGGCGGGTGAGGGCCGCGAGCTTTTCCTTCTCGCGGCGCTCGGGGTACTTGGCCAGGTCGCCGATGTGGGCGGCCAGGCGGGTGGTGCGCACGCCCTCGCGCACATCGGCCTCGTTGGGGAGGGCCAGGTGCTCGGCGGGGGTGATGTAGCAGATGAGGTCCGCGCCGTAGCGGGCGGATTCGGCGGCGCCGATGGCGGCGGTGATGTGGTCGTAGCCCGCGCCGCGGTCGGCGGGGAGGGGCCCGAGCACGTAGTAGGGCGCGTAGCCGCTCATGCGCTTCTCGAGGATGATGTTGGCCTCGATCTCGTCGAGGGGCACGTGGCCCGGACCTTCCACCATCATCTGGGTGCCCATGTCGCGGCCCAGTTCGGCCAGCTCGCAGTTGATGATCATCTCGGCCATCTGGGCCCGGTCATGGCTGTCGTGGATGGCTCCGGCGCGCACGCCGTTGCCCAGGGAGAGCACGGCGTCGTACTTGTTCATCAGGGCGCAGACCCGGTCGAACTGCTCGTAGAGGGGGTTCTCTTTATTGTTGGTCTCCATCCAGGACACCATGAAGGTGCCGCCCTTGGACACCAGGCCGCCGTAGCGGTAGCCCTGCTTGCGGAGGCGTTCCAGGCTGAAGCGGTTCAGGCCGCAGTGGACCGCCATGAAGCTCATGCCGTCCGCCAGCTGGCGCTCGATGAGCTCGAAGAGATACTCGGGGTCCAGCTTGTTGGGGTCGTTGTACTTGCGGGCGGCTTCGCAGAAGGCCTGGTAGAGAGGCACATTGCCCACCGGCAGCTGGGTCGAGGCGATGACCTCGCGGCGGATCTTGTCGAGATCGCCTCCGGCGCTCAGCTCCATGAGGGTGTCGGCGCCCTCTTCCTCGGCGGCCTTGGCCTTGCGCATCTCGGCGGCCACGTCACAGATGTCGGAGGAGGTGCCGATGGAGGCGTTGACCTTGGTCCGCAGCCCCATGCCGATGCCCACGGCCTTCTGACCCTGCCGCATGGGGTTGTTGGGGATCACGATGTGGCCAAGGGCCACGCGTTCACGGATCACCTCGGGGTCGAAGCCCTCGGAGGCTGCGACTTGGCGCATGCAGTCGGTGACCAGGCCCTGGCGGGCCAGTTGGATCTGGGTGGACATCGGTCTTCCTTTCGGTGGTGGGTTCTGAGGATCAGCGCTGGACAGCCAGACCGGCGACCACCTTGGGGTTTGTCCGGATACAGGTTGGATTGCCCATCACATGCCTCCCGCATGTAGGCCGGGGGGGATGGAAAGGACGCGAATCCGGAGATTCCTGTCCCTTGACCGCTCCCTCGGCGGGTTGGGAATTGCAGGACCGGTCTCCGGGCTCACACGCGACGGACACCTTTCAGTGTCCCTGAATCCCTTCCCGAGGCATCGCCCCAGTGGGGTCCAGCAAGGTCTCCCGGCTTTCGCCGAGGTGCATACCGTTGCGGGGCAGCGCAGGAATCTCACCTGCTTCCCAAAAAAATCCTGCATGAACTACAGAGCAAGGATGCCAGGGTGGTATGACCAATACTAGGGGTGATTTTCAGTCCTGGCAGGAATGGTTTTCATGGGCCGAGGGCCACGAAAGCCACCTCATTCCGGTGCTTCGTGGCCCTCGTTCTGAATCGCGGTTGGACTCAGTGTCCCCCGCAGCTTGCCTCACCCAGGGGCTCCAGGCCCCCACCCATCAGACGGAAGACGGCCTCCTCGGGGGTGGCCGAGGGGTTGGCCCGGTAGATCTTGAGTCCGGCCCCTTCGATGGCCCGCGCCGCGCCGGGGCCCATGTTCTTCACGATGACCGCCTGGCAGTCCGACAGCAGCCTGGCGAAGGCGCCGTGGTCATGGCCGTGCCCGTGCTGGCCGCAGTCGTGGGGTTCCCCGCCCCCCTGGGCGTTGGGGCGCTCCTCGCGGCCCAGGATGGCGCTGCCTTCAAGTTCAAAGACCAGGAAGGCCCGGCAGCGGCCGAAGTGGTCTGAAATGGTCTTTCCATCCATGGTGGGCAGGGCGATCTTCATGGGCATCTCCTGCTTTGAGGATGGCACGAGGTGGGCATATGCTCAAATGTTTTGCAGGGAATCCGCGAAGGCTTCGTAGGTCCGGGGGCGCTCGCCGAAGCCCTGCTCCACCTCCGCGCAGCGGGCATAGAGTTCACCAATCTGGTGCATCGACAGGCTACGGTCCATCCAGGGGTAGAGGATCTCGTTCTCCCGCTGGATGTGCCCCCGCAGAAGCTCGCCGTAGGCCAGGAAATGCTGTTCCACCCGGTCCAGGTCGCCTGTGGCCAGGCCCTCCGCCACGGCCCGGACGTGGTCCCGCCCGTCCTGGTGATCCTGGAGCATGACCCTGAGGATCTCGGACTGGGGGTCGAAGTAGCCGAAGAGGATGTCCTCCTCCTTGGCGTGGTGGTAGCGGTCGGCGTAGTTCCGGATGAAGTCCAGGGCCTGCTCCGCCAGGGGGCGGATGCCCTCCAGGTCGCGTCGGAGGGCCGCCACCAGGCCCGGAATAGCGGCGATGAGTCTGAGGATATGGGTGTGTTCCTCCACCATGCGGGCGATGGGGGGGCAGAAGCTGCTGCGGGCCGGGGCCGTCTTCCGTTCGATCCGGGGCACCTCGAAGGGGGTGCTTCCATAGATGGCCTGCCCCATGCGGGTGAGCAGTTGTTGGGACTGTCCGGAATCCAGGTTGTGGATCTCCAGGATGTCCTTCACCTTGCAGGTCCCCAGGCTGCAGGTGGTGCAGCCGATGCCGGCCTCCCCCAGGATGGTTCCCAGGGTGGGGTGCTGCTGCATGAGGTCCTTGATGGGCTGTTCTAGGTAGCTTTGCACGGGATTCTCCTTCACCGACCCTTCCAGCTTCAGCCCTTCTGGGGCGGACTGCCTTGACGGGCGACAAGTATGACCAGATGGCCGATAATCCCTCTCTGGGAGGATGCGTGCCCCTTTCCCGCGTCGTCATGCTGGACAACTTCGATTCCTTCACCTTCAACGTGTTTCACGGGCTGGTGGAGGCCGGGGCTCAGGTGGAGGTGCGGCGGGCCGAGACCATCGATCTCCCGGGGCTCATCGCCCTGGAACCCGAACTACTGGTGATCTCCCCCGGGCCCAAGCGTCCCGAGGACGCCCATCTCTCCCTGGAAGCCCTGCGGCATTTCGGCGGCCGGGTGCCGGTCCTGGGCATCTGCCTGGGTGTGCAGTGCATGGCCGTGGCCTTCGGGGGCAGGGTGGAGCGGGCTCCCGAGCCGGTCCACGGCAAGGTCTCCCGGATCCGGCACGATGGCCGGGGGATCTTCCAGGACATCCCCGACCCACTGGCGGTGGGGCGCTATCACTCCCTCTGCGTGACGCAGGTGCCGGAGGACTTCGAGGTGGCCGCCCGCACCGAGGAGGGCCTGGTGATGGCCCTGCGGCATCGCCGCTGGCCCATGGTGGGGGTGCAGTTCCACCCCGATTCCTTCCTGACTGAACACGGCACGGAGATCCTGCGCAATGTCCTCCACGAGCGTTACTGAAACCTGGAGCTCCCGTCGGGCCGACTGCTCGGTGGAGGAGCTCTTCGGGCTCATCGGGGAGGAACCCTTCGCCATCCTCCACGGCGAGGGCCGCTGGTGGGTCTTCGCCGAGGGGCCCCTGGCGGTACTCGAGGAGCCGGACCCCTCGGGCTATGTGTTCTCACGCCGGGGCGAGGTGCCGGCCATGCTTCCGGACTTCATCGGTTTCGCCACCTACGAGTGGGGTTATGGGCTGGATCCCCTCATGCCCCAGGCCCTGCCCAAGCCTTTCCCCTTTCCGGACTTCCACTTCACCCTCTATCGCCGGGTGCTGCTCTTCGATCGGGAAGCGGGGCTCCGATACGAAGGGCTCCGGTCCGGGCCCGAGGCTGCGCCCCAACGGCACCTGCTTCCTGCGGGAAGAACAACGCCGAGCTGGCCATGATCGCCGATCTCCTTCGCAACGACCTGACCCGGGCCTGTGTAGTGCCTTCAGTGGAGGTGGAGGCCTTCCCGGATCTGGAGAGCTATGCCAACGTCCACCATCTGGTGGCGACGGTGAGCGGCCAAGCCCGTCCCGACCTTACCCTGCGCAGCCTCCTGGAGGCCCTCTTCCCCGGGGGCTCCATCACGGGTTGCCCCAAGCTCGCCTCCATGGAGCTGATCCGGGAGCTGGAACCCCAGCCCCGCCTCCTCTACACCGGCTCCCTGGGATGGTTCTCTCACGATCTGCGCCAGCTGGATCTCAACATCGCCATCCGGACCGCCTTCGGGGATGGTCGGGAGCTGCGCTTCGGCGTCGGTGGCGGCGTGGTCTGGGACTCGGACCCCCGGGCGGAGTATGAGGAGACGGTTCACAAGGGCGCCAGTCTGGTGACCTGCCTGGAGTCCTTCGGGGGCTGAGGCGGCTCGCGGGGAAAGATCCAACGCAGAGGGCGCGGAGAAAAACGCATCCGCATCGATTTCTGACCTCAGGGATGCCCTATCCTGGGACCCATGGAACTGGAACTCTGCCTTGACGCCACTCTGGACCTAAGCCGCTCCGAGGTTCGCCACGGGTACGGGCTCTTCGAGACGATCCGCATCAAGGAGGGCCGGGTCCTGCGCCTGCCCCAGCACCTGGCACGCCTCAGGCGGGGGACCGCCTTTCTGGAAATGGGGCCGCCCCCCGGCCAGGAGGCCCTGGAGGCTTTTCTGGCGGCCCATACCCGGGTGCTGGGCATGGCTTCCGGGGTGCTGCGCCTCTACGCTGTGGATCGTCGACTGATCGTCTCGGCCATGGCCTTCAGCCCCGAGGTCCGGACCTCGGTGGGCGTGGATATCGCCGAGGTCCTGGTCCGCCACAGTTCCAGCCCCCTCAATCGCTTCAAGACCCTGGCCTACCTGGAGAACCGCATCCTGGCCCGGGAGGCCCGGGACCGGGATCTCTTCGAGGTCATCGCCCTCAACGAGCGGGGGGAGCTGACGGACGGCAGCCGCACCAGTCTCTTCCTTGTGGAGGGGGGGCGGATCTTCACTCCCCCGACCTCCGCCGGGGCCCTGCCCGGGGTGGCCCGCCAAGTGATCCTGGAGGCGGGACTGGCCCAGGAAGTGAGCCTGAGCCAGACCGATCTGGTGCGCTGCGAAGCCCTCTTTCTGACCAATTC
>JAFNAB010000165.1 GCA_017859955.1 Holophagaceae bacterium | reverse complement strand
GGGGTGGGGATGTCTGGGTGGGGACCACCCGGGGTCTGACCCACATCCTCGCTAAGAACGAGCCACCGCCCCTCCCTTCGCCCCTGGCGACGATCCTCCAGGTTGCCTGGAAGGGGCACCCGAGTCAGGATGCCGGTCAGGGCGGGGTTTCCCTTCCCAGGGACCTTGCGACCCTGGAGTTCCGCTTCGCCGCTTCGACCTATGTGGACGAGGCTTCCGTGGTGTACCAGGTCCGACTGGTGGGGCTGGAGGACACCTGGCGGACGACGGACGTCCAGCAGGCCCGATACCCCTCCCTGGCCTCAGGCAATTACCGTTTCGAGGTGCGCGCGGCCTATCCCGGTGAGGCCTTTGGGGTGCCTGCGGCCTTCGTGTTCCACGTGGAACGCGCCTGGTGGGAGAGCTGGTGGGCCATCTCGGCCACGGTCATCGCAGTGGGCGTGGCCATCCACGCCTGGGTCCTATGGCGGATCCGGCGCCTGGCTGCAGTGAAGGAACGGCTGGAGGCGGAGGTCTTCGATCGCACCCAGGCCCTCCGAAGGGCCAACGACGCTTTGCAGGAAGCCAACCGCGCCCTGGAGAACCAGAGCCTCACGGATCCCCTGACCGGGCTGCACAACCGACGCTTCCTTTCCCTGGTGGCGGAGAACGAGGCTGCCCAGGTACTGAGGGTCTATCGCGAGTCCTCGACCGGGGAATGCCTGCCCAATCGGGACCTGCTTTTCTTCATGGTGGACCTGGATCACTTCAAGCAGGTGAACGATCACTTTGGCCACGGCGTCGGTGATCGCATCCTTCAGCGCACGGCCCAGGTGCTGAAGCATGCTGCCCGGGAGTCGGATTCGGTGATTCGCATGGGGGGGGAGGAATTTCTGATCCTGGCGCGGAACTTCAGTCGGGCGGAAGCCCCTCAGATGGCCGAGCGTCTCCGGATCCTGATCTCCCAGGAGCTTCTGCACCAGGGGGATGAGGTGGTGCGCTGGACAGCCTCCATCGGCTACGCGGCCTTCCCCTTCCAGCTCTCTGACCTGGACTGGGCTAACTGGGAACGGGTCACCGAGATTGCGGACGCCTGCCTGTACGCCGCAAAGAAATCCGGCCGCAACGCCTGGGTGGGCGTCGAAGCCCGGGAGGGCCTACGTCGGGCCGAGCATGGGCCGAGGATTCCATGGGAGATGGGAGCTCTGTTGGATGAGGGGGTGCTCGAGGCTCTTTCCAACCGCAAGGATCCCTTCGGGCGGAAGAGTGGGGAAGTGTTCGGATAGGCTATTCCTATGCGCCTCTTCGAAGCCTTTGTGGCCAACCGCTACCTCCGCACCCGGAAGAAGGGGGCCTTTGTCCGGGTCATGGTGCGTTTCGCCCGCTTCGGGGTGGCCCTTGGCGTTTTCGCCATGGTGGTGGGGATGGCCATCGGTAACGGCTTTCAGAAAGAGATCGAGCGCAACCTTTTTACCGCCACGGCCCCCTTCACGGTGGCGCATCGTCTGGGAGAGGTGCCGGACACAGCGGACGTCCTCTGCCGCATCCGGGCCACGCCCGGCGTGGTGGCCGCCAGCCCCTTCCGCCTGGAAAAGGGCCTCCTGAAGCTTTCGGATGCGGGCACGCCCGCCAATCCCGTCCAGGTGGTGGGCATCGATCCCACTACGGCCCGACAGACCAGCAGCATCCTGGAGCAGGTCCGGCCCACCCCCGTGGAGCAACTCAAGGAGGGGGAGATCCTCCTGGGCCAGGGGGCCGCCGATGCGGGACAGATTCCGGTGGGAGCCACGGTGGCGGTCGTCTTCGTGCGACTGGATGTCGGGCTCTCCGGCTTCCAGCCCCGGATGATGGCCTTCCGGGTGGCTGGCACCTTCCGGAGCCACATCAGCGAGTACGACAAGAACTGGGCCTACATCCACATCGAAGACGCCAAGCGCATCGCCGCCACGGAACAGGCGGAGATGATCGGCGTGCGCACCCAGGATTTCCAGTCCATCGACACCGTGAAAGCCTCGGTACTGAAATCCCTTGGGGGAGGTTTCCTGACCCACGACCTCAGGGATCAGAACCGTCAGCTTTTCTCCGCCATGCGGCTCGAAAAATGGATCGCCAGCGCCCTCCTGAGCCTGATTGTGTTGGTATCGGCTTTTAATATCGTGGCCAGCCTGGTGATCCTGGTGACCGAAAAGCGTCGCGACCTGGGGGCACTGCTGGCCCTGGGGGCCACTCCCCGGCAGATCGAGCGGATATTCGAACTCCAGGGTTTGAGGATCGCGGCCGTGGGCACGGCCTGGGGCATGGCGGTGGCCATCCCCTTCTGCCTCATCGCGGATCGATTCAAGCTCATCCAGCTCCCGGAGGCGGTCTACGATTTCCTGACCTACCTGCCCCTCAAGCTGGCCCTGGGCGACCTTTGCGTGGTCGCCGTTTTCCCCATGGCGGTGGCTTGGCTGGCCTCCCGTTATCCCGCCCGCCGCGCTTCCAGCGTGGACCCTGTCAATGCTTTGAGAGCGGAGTGATCCATGACCTGCACCCCTGAAAATACCTGGTCCGACTATCTCTTCCTGGATACCGAAAGCGGTGGCCTGGATCCTCGAAAGCACAGCCTCCTGAGCCTGGGGCTGGTGGTGGGCGGCCCCCAGGGGGTCCAGCACAGCCTGGAGATCCTCATCAAGCACGACCCCTATGTGGTGACCGAGGGGGGCATGGCGGTGAACCGCATCGATTTGGAGAAGCACACCGCTCTGGCCCTCGAGCCCGCCCAGGCCCTGGTGGTGCTCGACATCTTCCTGGCCCAGCATTTCCCCCATCCCTGCCGTCCTATCACCCTGGTGGGCCATAACGTCAACTTTGATCGGGACTTCCTGGGGGTCTTTCTCGACAGCCAGGGGCGGTTGCTGGAGCCCCGCTTCAGCCACCGGGTCATCGACACCCACAGCATCGCTGCGGGGCTCCGGGATGCCGGCCGTCTGGATATGCCCCACCTGGGTTCCTCGGCCCTCTTTGAACGCTTCGGCATTGTGGTGCCGGATGAGAAGCGCCACACGGCCCTGGGGGATGCCCTGGCCACCTTCGAGCTCTACTGGAAGCTGGTGGAGCACATGCGATGATCGGGCAGCGCCTGTCCATTCGCAGTCTTTCCAAGACCTATGTGGGGGCAGAGCATCCTGTGTTCCAGGACTACTCCCTGTCGATGGATGCGGGCTGCCTTCTGGCGCTGGTAGGGGTCTCCGGGGTGGGCAAGACCACCCTCCTCAACTGCATCGCCGCCATGGACCACTGGGAGGATGGGATCATCCAAGTGGGGGAGGACCAGGTGCCCATGAACCAACCGGAAGCTGGGGCCCTTTACCGTCGCCGCCACGTGGGCCTGGCCTTCCAGCAGCCCCACCTCTTGCCGGAGTTCACGGTGATGGAGAACCTGCTCATGCCCCTGCGGATCTCGGGGGATCTGAATCCCGAGGGCGAGGCCTGGGCCCGGGAGCTCCTGGAGCGGGTCAATGTGCCAGAACTGGCCCAACGCCTTCCAGGCACCCTTTCCGGCGGACAGGCCGCCCGGGTGGGCCTGGCCCGGGCCCTGGTGCGCAAGCCCAGCCTGTGGCTTCTGGATGAACCCACCGGAAACCTGGATCCGGAGACCGCTGAGGAGGTCTTTGGCTTCCTGCTCAAGCTCCACGCCGACCTGCGCCCCACCACCCTCATCGTCACCCACAACCCCTCCCTGGCCCAGCGCTGTGAGCGGGTGGAGCGGCTGGGGAGGGCATTGCAGGGGTGATTGGGCCCCTTCCGCATCGCCGCCGCAGCGCAATGACCTCTGTGGAATGGGCGGCAGGCCTCATGGGAGCCGACAATCCTGCCGATGGCAGGGTGGGGGAGAGGCCAGGCGGCCGATCCTGATTGTGAAGCGTCCCGGTCCCCTGGGGGCATGATGCGACAACACCTCCTGCTGTCATCCCTACGGGGCCGTTTTGGTCTGAATGACGTCGGGGTCCTGGCGCTGGTGGGGGGAGCCCTTTGCGCAATCCATATCCTCACGGCTCCCTTCAAGCCCAGCCTTGCCTTCCTTGCCGGGTTCTTTCTCCTGCCCTTTGCCCTGCTGGCCTTCGCCCCCATTCCCTGGCAGTGGACCGGAGATGATCGCCGGAAGACCGGCCTGCTGCGGGGACTCGGCCAGGCCATCCTGTTCAATGGGCTCTGGATCATCCCCTGCCTGCTTTTCTGGGGGGAGGCCACAGCCCCTGATCCTAGCGCCCTACCTCCCATGGGGACACCCCGACCTGGGGCCTTTGCTCCGGTTCTGGGCTTTGGGGTATTCATCTGGGTGCTGGCCACCGGTTTCGGGTGGATATGGGCCGAGAAGGAGGCCACGGAGGCGCAGGAACGGGAGACTGCGGAACTTCTGCGTGAACGTCTCGAAGCCCTGGTTGCGGCGCGCACCGAGGAACTCTCCCAGAAGACGCGGGCCCTGGAGGAGGCCCTGGACGCCCTTCACCACCAGAGTCTTACCGATCCCCTCACCGGCCTGAGGAACCGCCGCTACCTCGACCTGACCCTGCCCGAGGATGTAGCCCTCGCCTGCCGGGCTCAGCGGGCGTTGGGGATTTCCGCGCCGGAGCGCATGGCCATGAACATCGACCTCGTCTTCCTGATGGTGGACATGGACCACTTCAAGCGGGTCAACGATGATTTCGGTCATGGGGCTGGAGATCTGGTGCTCTGCCAACTCGGCGAGATCCTGCGCAGGGCTGTACGGGACACGGACAGTGTGATCCGCTGGGGGGGAGAAGAGTTTCTGGTGGTGGCCCGGAACGCCTGCAGGGAAGAATCTCCGGTCTTGGCGGAGCGCATACGCATGCAGGTTTCTGATTGGGCATTCGATATCGGCCAAGGGAGGACCCTCAGCCTCAGCTGCTCAGTCGGGTATGCGGTCTACCCCCTGACGCTGGGGGAGACTGACACCATCCATTGGGAAGATGCCCTGGATCTTGCCGATCAGTGCCTGTACGCCGCCAAACGAGGCGGCCGGAATGCATGGGTGGGGCTCGCACCGAATGAACAGGCTGACCTGTCCCAGTGCACCAAAGCTGTGTTGCTGGATGTCGAGGGGGCCCTGCAAAAGGGTCTGTTCAAGGTGCATACATCGCTGATACCCGCTCGGGGAATAATCTGGGGCCACCGGGGTTGATTCAGGGATGGGGGCATTCTGGCGCGGCAGCCGGTTCTGCGCTGCTGCCGGGAACCCCGGCTCCCCCTTCCGGCAGACCAGGGTCCCGGGTAAGGAATCCGTGACAGGAGTCACACCCACCGATAGGCTTGTACTCAAGAAGGTCTGCGCGGGGCCCGCCCTGACGGACAGTCGAGCGCTTGGCGACGGCCGAGCATGGCTGGTGATTTCCGGAGGGTTCAAGGAATGGCATTACGGGTTGCGAACCAATTGTTTTGGCTCCTGGTTTTTGTCCTTGCGACTCGAAACAGTGCCCACGATACCTTCCGGGTCCTGATCAACGCACTTGTATGCGTTTTCCTTGGCTATGGGATGGATCGCACGATCCGCAGAGTCCGACAAGCGACCAAACCCCGATAGCTCGCGTGCCAAACCCCGCTCCGGCGGGGTTTGTTCTTTGGCGGGGTCCCGGGTTCAGCTACCGGAAGGCGCCGGTCACGTTGCATTGCCAATGTAGGGATTGTGCAGGGAATGATCCCTTTTGCTGGCCACCTAACCATCACCAAGGCTCTTTGAGAAGACGCAGTCCCAAAACCGAAAACCCCCGAACCTTTGCGGATTCAGGGGCTTCACTGGTGCCTCGAGACGGAGTCGAACCGCCGACACATGGATTTTCAATCCATTGCTCTACCAACTGAGCTATCGAGGCGCATCA
>JAFNAB010000164.1 GCA_017859955.1 Holophagaceae bacterium | reverse complement strand
AGGCTGTGCCTTCAGCCACCTGGGCGGCCAGGGGGAGAGTCAGGCAACAGGTCAGCAGGATGCGGAGAAGGAACATGGCGGACTCGCAGAAAGTTCCTCCATGATCACCCGAAAGCCCTTTCCGGGGCAGAATGGAGCATTCTGAGACAGGTCCGACATGGTTCAAAATTCCTGGGATGCCCCGAAAACCCTCCGCCAAAGCGGCCTTGCCCCGGCGGACATGGACGATGGCCTGCGGGAGCTTGTGAAGCGCTATGACCTCGAAGCCGCCCAGGGGCGCCATCCCAGCACCCTGACGATCCAGTGGGACGATGCGACCCTGAGCTTGGAGGGCCCCCAGTGGCAGGCCTTCAAGGCCGGAAAGGGGGATCTCATGGACCTGGGGGGAAGCGTGCAGGTGAAACCCGGGGCCATCCCCGTGGCCCCCAAGGCCCCGACCACGAGCACCTCCAGCATCTACCTGGGTTGTGGCCTGCTGGCCTTCATGGCCCTGCTCCTCCTGATCGGCCTCATCCTGTTGCTGCGGAAGGGACGCAAGCCCAAGGCTGCCCCGACCCCTCCCCCACTGCCCAGGCCCACCGCCCTGTCGATCCTCAACGGCGATCGGGCCGGACAACAGATTCCTCTGGGGGCCTCCCTGCGCATCGGGCGAGACCAGGACAACGAGCTGGTCCTGGCATCCCCCTCCATCTCCCGACACCACGCCCTCATCCAGTGGGACGGCCAGCGCTTCGTCCTCTCGGACCTGGGGAGCGCCAACGGCACCTTCCTGGAGAACACCCGCCTCCCGCACCCCGTTGTGCTTCAGATCGGAATGACCCTCGGCTTCGGGGAGATCAGGGGGCGGGTGTCTTAGGGTTCAGATAATTATTAATTCTACTTTCTCTTCGGCAGCAAGGGCAGTTGCACGAAGGAGGGGTAGGTCTTGCCCGTGAAGATGCTGTTGGTGGAGCCGGGGCGGTATTCGTGCTCGTCGAAGCCGATCCAGGTGTTGCCCACGGGTTCGATGTCCAGGCGGATACGCCAGCCCTTGCGGATGAGACCGGTGGTGGGGAAGGTGCCGACTTCGCACTCCACGATCTGCCCGGGCTTCAGGGGCTGATGATCCTCCTGGGTGTGGGTGTAGACCGGGCAGTCCTCCCGGGTGAGGGTGGGGTCCTGCTTGCGGTGGGAGACCTTGAGGGCGCCGAAGCCGAGGGGCAGGTACTGGCACATACCCGTGGGGGGCGAGTAGCGCACCTCGACATTGTTCTCGTCGATGACACGCAGGTTCAGGTGGATCTCCATGTCGTGGGTCGTGGAGGAGACGAAAAGCTGGGCCTTGATGTAGCCCGCAATCTCCATGTCCTCGGCCATGGGCTCGGAGATGAAGCTGGCGCCGGTCCTGGACTCGATCTGGCTGTGGTCCTCGTCGGCGTTGTAGGTGACGATCCCATCGGCGTCCGGCTCAGCCACCAGGCTGCGGAAGCCGCTGCGGTGGCCATCAGTGCTCACGGAACCGGCCTTGGCATCCAGGTAGAAACGGGGGTAGCTGGTGCCGGACACGGGCCAGTCGGCCTCCTTGCGCCAGTAGTAGCCGCCCTTCCCGGTGCGGATCTGCATCTCCACCCGGGGCTGTTCCATGATGTCGTTGTCCTCGCCCTTGAGCCACTTGTCGAAGAAGGCGCGGAACTTGGCCAGGTACTGGGGGTCGTACATCCAGAAGTGGATGCCGGTGTCGTTGATGACCATCAGCTTCTTGTCCTGGGACCCGCAGCGGATGTAGGCCTCGCTGGAGCCTTTGCCGTGCAGGGAGGCGCCGGGCTCCACCACGGACCAGATGGGGTAGTCGAGCTTCGCTATGTCGCAGGTGGAGGTGAACTCCGCCTCGGGGCCGTAGGCCTCCTCGGTCCAGAAGGGGTTCTCCCGGTTGTGGTCCATGAAGGTGCGGGCCTGGGGATGGGTCGTGGCGTTCATGTTGTCGGCCCGGTTGTAGAGGCCGCCGCCGCTGTAGATATAGTCCCGGTAGCCGTCGTAGTCGCCCATGATGGGGACCATGGCCGTGAGGCCCTTGGGACGCTGCTGGGCGGCCATGTACTGGGTCATGGCGTAGTAGGAGGCTCCCCAGAGGCCCACTTTGCCCGTGGACCAGGTCTGGCCCGAGGCCCATTCGATGGCGTCGGCGTAATCCCGACCAGACTGCACACCGAACTGCTTGAGGTCGCCGGGATTGGAACCGACCCCCCGCTCTTCCATGTTGATCACCACGTAGCCGTGGGGCACCCAGTCCTTGGCACAGGGCTGCTCGAAGGTCTCGGAGATGGGCACCAGCTGGGGCGGAGGCCCGTGGTGGACGATGGCGTGGCCGGGCTTGAGACGGGGGATGGGCACCGCGGAACCGAAGCAGGGACCCATGCGCTGGAAGAAGACCCCCTGGAGGAACTTCTTGGTCTCGGGATCGCCGTAGGTCTCGTGGAAGGCGTCCTCCGCCTTCTCGTGGAATCCGATCTCCTCGGGCGTGGTGGCATAGCCATTGACGAAGCCCTTCCCGAAGACCCCCATGCACATGACCACGGGGTACCGGCCCTCCTTCAGGGGGCGGTAGATATCGGCCAGGACGAAGCTGCCATCCCGCATGGGGAGCTTGACGTTGGCTTCCTTGCGGATGCCCTGGATGCAGCGGCGCACCAGGTTCCGGGCCGATTCCACACTCACCAGGGTCTTGCCCAGCCGGGCCAGGACCTCCGTCACGGCAGGGTCGGCGGCGAAGTGCTCGTAGTCCTGGACGAAGTTGATGCGGTAGCGGTATTCCTTCAGGATCTCGTTCACCTCGGGCGTGAAGGCCCCGATGGCCATGAGGAAACGGGCCTCGTTGGTCACCTGGTAGTGGGAGATGCGGGTGATGTCGCCGTGGACCTCCGCCACCAGGTCGGCGGGCGTCATGAAGTCCCGTCCCTGGCCACTGCCCAGAAAGATCCCCGCCGCATCGAAGCTGAGGGTCTCGCCCGGCAGGTACTCGAACTCTCCGCGGGCGTCCAACAGGCCGCTCCCGCTCTCGGTCCGGTAGCCCAGCCCCGTGATACTGCCATCCAGAAACAAGCCTTTGAGCATAGTGATGCGCCTCCTCGAGAACATTTCAATGTAGGAACTTGCCAACAAAAGCGTCAATTCCACCACGAAGACTCGAAGGGCACGAAGTTTCACAAAGAAAAGCCTAGCGAGTTGACCAGGACAATCAGGCTCGTTTCCGGGAGGCGGGTCGGCCTGGGTGTCCAGCCCACGGCACTGCGCGTCGGGAGTGGGCTTTCACACTCGCCTTGGGCGCAATCATGGATCGCCTGTAAACCCTTGGTGATTCCTTGGTGTCTCTGAGCCTTCGTGGTTGAAGTCGTTTTTTTCTATTTACTTATTGTTTACGAGCGGGTGTCAGAGGAGAGAATTGGGCTCGCGGCCATCCTCCGGATCTGGGCCTGGTCCAGGACGGCCTCGGTCCCCCGGGGCCCTCGCAGGTACATCAGGTTCTCCGGGTCCTCCACATGCTCCAGCCCCAGGAGGTGCCCCAGCTCATGGGCCAGGGTGAGGGGAGGGCTGCCGAGGGCCACGACGCAGAGGCTCAGGGCCGGGTGGCTGAAGCCCCGGCAGAGCATGGGCGGCAGGCTGCCCACAAAGAAGACGGCCAACTCGTCTAGGGGCCAGATCTCCCGGTGGGCATAGAGGTCAGCCTGCTGGGGCGTCAGCTCCCCGGGGTCCGTCCGGATGGGCAAATCCGATGGAAAGCCCTGGAGCCGTTGGCGGGAAAGGACCTCGATCACGATCCCTCTGGCGGCGAAGAAGGCGCAGGCCGCCTCCAGGCTCCCGGCGCAGTCATCCTCGAGGATGGAGAGGGCGTGGAGCTTCAGGGCGCTGGCCACCCTAGGGGCCGCCATAGGGGGCTTGCCCCCATGGAAGTGCGACATCCCCAGCGCCAGAATTATTTAAGAGATTTCGGGGATGTCGCACTAGGGGTTCATCCAGTCCTGCTTCTTCAGCTTGACGTTCCCCGCCGTATCGATGTCGATGCGATAGAGGCCGACGGGGTCGCTGGCGGCGGTCCGGATGGTTTCCAGCACATTGCCGAAAGCCGTGGCTGTCTCCGGGAACTTGGTGTCCGTCTCGCCCCCCAGCTCCGTCAGCATCCAGCCATCCTTGAGCTTGAGGTTCAGGTTCGCCTTCCCCAGGCCCGATACCAGATTGACCGTGTATTCCTGGCTGAGGTCCGGCAGCCAGAGGATCTCGCTCTTCAAGTCCTTGCCCTGGGAAGAAACCAGGAGGTAGGGCCGGGGCCGGACAAAGTGCACGCCAGGGGAACGGTCCCCCGCTTGGACATGGGTGACCGTCACCCTGGCACAGCCCAGGGGCAGCAGGAGGAGGCACAGGCAAGCGAGTGAACGCATGGATTCCCCTATTCTGGTTGAACGGAAGGAGGGAGTGCTGGATGGCACCCACTATCCAATTAATCAACTATAGAGTCAATATCTTGTTCGGAGACCAGCGGCTCCGGGCTGCTTCACCGACCGCCCCAGAAGACGGACTTTCAGATTTCTGCCCCTGATTTCCCCCGCTCTGCTTGGAGTCAAAAGGGATCCATGGACTTCTTGAAAGCATCGACCTGGGCTCGGAACGCTTCCTTTCCATAAGTCAAGACACCCCTTCCCGGGCGATTGGAGGTAGTCTGATCGGATGCCGTTTTTTTTCACCGACTCCATCTTTGACAAGCTCCAGCCCCTCCCTGAAGCGATCCTCATGGCCATGGGGGCCATCGGCCAACCCGCAGCCCGGGGCCATCTGGCCCAGACCCTGGTGCGCTCGAAGGTAGCCCCCCAGGCTGCCCCCTGGATCAAGGACCCCGCCGCCATGAGCACCCTCATGGAGGTCCTTAAGGAAGCGGGCTTCGCCCAGGAACCCCGGAAGGGCTTCTGGGCCCTTACTCCCGAAGCCCGGGAAGTGATCTGCCGCCGGGCCCACCGTAAGGGCTACCTCAAGGCCCTGGCCACCGTCGGTGCGGCGGGCTATGGTACCGGCGAAGTCGTGCTGGACGCCCTGGGGCGGGATCTGGCCACCCTCCGGGTCGCCATGCTCTCTGGCGAATCCAAGGATTGGCTGGCGGCCCAGGAGAAGGTCCGCCAGACCCACACCCGCACCCTCGAGCAACGGGATCCCCTCTCCATCATCTGCAGCGAACCCTTCGATCCCGAGTGGTTCGAGGCCCTGTCCCCGGCCCTCCAGAGCCACGCCGCCTGGGCCCTCCTGCATGACCAGGTGATCCTGGGTCACAAGAATGAACATTTTATCACATGGCTCCAGGGCCGCAGCGCCGGCAAGCGCACCCCCATCGGGGCCGTGCTCGAATACCTGATCCTGGAAGGGCGCCTGGAAGAGGCCGAGGCCCTCCTGGACAAGCTCAAGCCCACCCAGCGCAGCTTGGCCCCCATCGCCCTCCTGGAGGCCACCCTCCGGCTGGCCCAGGGGCAGGCCGCCCAGGCCGCCGAAGGCTTCGAGGCGGTTCTGGCCGTCCTGGGCCAGGGCCCCAAGAAGAAGGTGGTCCACCTACCGGGCCTCATGGACCTCTTCTGCCTCCTGGCCCTCCTGGGCAAGGGAGACGAAGCGAGCCTCAAGACGGCCTCGGAGCGCCTGGAGCTCATGGGTCGCCGCCACGTCAGCGACCCCCTGAGCGCCTTCCACGAGCCCCTGCAACGGGTGCTCCTGCATCGCCTGGGCCAGCCTGTGGTCCGCAGCGTGGTCCGCAGCACCCCCACCGGGCTCGCGGCCTTTGTGGAACTGCTGTCCGACTATCTCTGTGAAGCCCGCCTTTCGAACGAGGCCCTGGAAAACGGCGAGGCCCAGCTCCGTGATCTGCCCCTGGGGCTCTTCCAGAAGGAGACGGCGGAACTGGCCCGAAGGGCCCGGGGTGGCATGGCCGCCCAGCCCTTCCCCTTCCTGGACCTGGTGAGCCACGAAGAAGGTTGGGAGAAGGCCCTCGAAGCCCTCCACGGCATCATCCGGCCCAATGCGGACCAGCGGCCCGGCCGTCTGGCCTGGTGGGTCTGGCGCGACCCCGAGGCCCGGACCCCCTACGCCATCGAAGCCCGGGAGCAGCGCCTGGACAGCAAGGGCCAGTGGTCCCGCGGCAAGGCCATCTCCATGAAGCGTCTCAAGGAGGAGAGCCGGGCCTACGACTTCCTGCTCCCCCAGGACCACGCCATCCTGGGCTGCATCCGGGAGAACTGGAAGGGCTTCGAACTGGACTTCGAAGGGGCCCTCAAGGCCCTGGTGGGCCATCCCCTGGTCTTCTGGAGCGAAGGCGAAGTGGAACTGGCGGCCCGGGTCGACGTGGTGGCCAGCCAGCCAGAGCTGCGGGTGCTGCGCAAGGGCGAGATCCTGGAACTGCGCCTGGATCCCCCCCTTACCGAGGAGGATGTGCAGGTCAGCGCCGAAGGTCTCGGCCGGATCCGCATCATCACCATCACCCCGGCCCATCGCAAACTGGCGGAGATCCTGGGCAACGGGCTCCAGATCCCCGCCAAGGCCGAACGCCAGGTCCTCCAGGCCCTGGGGGCCGTGGCCCCCATGGTGACGGTGCGTTCCGACGTGGCCATGACGGCCCAGGCCGTCAAGGAGGCCGGCATGTCCCGGCTCGAGGGCCAGACCGGCCTGCACATGCTGCTCATGCCCTTCCACCAGGGCCTCAAGGCCCAACTCAGGGTGCGCCCCCTCGACGATGGCGAGTTCTACGTCCCGGGGGAGGGCGGCGCCAGCCTGCTCCTGGAACGCCGGGGCCAGAAGCTCCTGGTGAGCCGCAATCCCGAACTGGAGCGGGAGGGGGCCGACCGGGTCCGGGAATCCCTGCCCACCCTGCCCCTGGACGAGGGCATGACCGAATGGATGATCGACGACCCCGAGCGTTGCATGAACCTCCTCCTGGAGCTGGAAGCCGCCCAGGGGCTGGTGACGGTCCACTGGCCCGAAGGCGGTCGCCTCAATCCCCCCAAGAGCCTGGGCCTCAACGCCATGCGCCTGACGGTGAAGCGCCACGGCAGCTGGTTCGACGCCGAGGGTGAGATCCACCTGGAGGACGGTCAGGTCATGGACCTTTCGGAACTCCTGGAAGCCACCCGCGAGGGAGACGGCCGCATGGTGCGCCTGGGCGAGGGCAAGTTCGTGGCCCTCACGGAACAGTTCCGCCGCCGCCTGGAGGATCTCCGGGCCGTGGGCGAGGAAAAGGGCAAGGGGCTGCGGCTCCACAGCCTGAGCGCCCTGGCCCTGGAAGGGCTGTCCGAGGAACTGGGAGCCTTCCAGGCCGACAAGGCCTGGGTCTCCCTGGTGGAGCGCCTCAAGGAGGCCATGGCCCTGGAGCCCGAGGTCCCCGCCGACTTCCGCGCAGACCTCCGCCAGTACCAGGTGGAAGGCTACCGCTGGATGCAGCGGCTGGCCTCCGCAGGCCTGGGGGCCTGTCTGGCGGACGACATGGGCCTGGGCAAGACGGTCCAGACCCTATCCATGCTCCAGGCCCGGGCCGGGGAAGGCCCCGCTCTGGTATTGGCCCCCACCAGCGTCTGCCCCAACTGGACCCTGGAGGCCGAGAAGTTCGCGCCGAAGCTCCGCATCCATCGCTTCGGTGAAGGGGACCGGGACCAGGTCCTCCAGGCCGCGGGCCCCTTCGATGTCATCGTCTGCAGCTACGGCCTGCTTCAGCTGGAGGCCGAGCGGCTCCAGCAGGTGGAGTGGGGCACGGTGGTACTGGACGAGGGCCAGGCCATCAAGAACGCCTTCACCAAGCGCAGCCAGGCGGTCATGGAACTGAAGTCGGGCTTCCGGCTCCTGCTCTCCGGCACCCCGGTGGAGAACCACCTGGCGGAGCTCTGGAACCTCTTCCACTTCCTGAACCCGGGCCTCCTGGGCACCCTGGAGCAGTTCCGCAAGCGCTTCCAGGAGCCCGTGGAGCGGGACCAGGATGAGCACGCCCTGGGGCGTCTCCGCCGCATCGTCTCCCCCTTCCTCCTGCGCCGTCTCAAGACCGAGGTCCTCCGGGAACTGCCGGAGCGCACCGAGATCACCCTGGAACTGGAGCCCTCGCCCCAGGAGATGGGCTTCCTCGAAGCCCTGCGCCGGGAAAGCCTGGCTTCCCTCGAGAACAGCGAAGGCCAGGCCCTCCAGGTGCTGGCGGCCCTCACCCGCCTGCGCCGCGCCTGCTGCAACGCCAAGCTGCTCCAGGAGGACCTGGATATCCCCTCCGCCAAGCTGGAGGCCTTCCTGGAACTGGTGGACGAGCTCCGGGAGAACGGTCACCGCGCCCTGGTCTTCAGCCAGTTCGTGGATCACCTGGGCCTGCTGCGCCACGCCCTGGACCAGCGGGGGATCAGCTACCAGTACCTCGACGGTTCCACCCCGGCCCGCAAGCGGGCGGCCGCGGTCAAGGCCTTCCAGGCCGGAGAAGGCGAGCTCTTCCTCATCAGCCTCAAGGCCGGTGGCACGGGCCTCAACCTCACCGCCGCCGACTACGTCATCCATATCCAGACCCGGCCCGTCACGGTCTACCGCCTGGTGCTCAAGGGCAGCGTCGAGCAGAAGATCCTGGCCCTCCACGAGAAGAAGCGCCAGATGGCCGAAGAGCTCCTCAGCGAAGGCGCCCTGGCCGCGAAGCTGGACACCAACGCCCTCATGGCGCTGCTGCGGGAAGATTGAGGCAGTAATCCATCTAAGGCCCCTGGAGGGCCCGGGTCCCACGACCCGGGCCCTTTCCTTGTCTGGCTTTCCCAGGCGTCTCCAAATCCCGGGAATGGGTGGCTGCCCCGGGGCCCGCCACCCATTCCCGAGCCTGGATTCAGTTTTACTCTTGATTTTGCGACTTGGTCTCAATATCATAAATCAGTCGCCCGATCGCGGAATGCCCATGCCTGTGGTTCCCATTCCTGCCCGTCGCCTCCGGCCTGTGCCCAGCCTGGATGGCCGGTCGGCCCGGATTCCCACCCCTCTGGCCCTTCGCGCCTGATCGCCCGGAAATCTCATGAACCGTCTCCGTCTCCCGGGGTCGGGGCTTCTGCTGCCCCTGCCCTGTCTTAGTCTTGCGCTGCTCGCGGTGGGTCTCCTCCTGGGGCTCGCCGGGGAGTCCGCCCTGGTCCTGGGCTTCATGCTGTTGCTTCCCCTCTGGCTCAGCCTGGTGGCCCTGGCACTGTTTCTTCAGCCCCGCACGGCGTGGCGGCTCCTGGGGACCCTGCACCTAGCGGGACTCTTGGCCCTTGGGGGAATCCGATGAGCCCCCTCAAGGCCTTCCGGGCCCTCCACACATGGACCGGCGCCCTCTCGGGTCTGCTGCTCTTCGTGGTCTTCTGTGCCGGGACCCTCACCCTCTTCCCGGGGGAGCTGGACCGGCTGGCGGGGACCCGGGTCCAGCCGACGCGCATGGAGTCGCCCGAAGCCTTCGCCAGGGAGATCCACCGCCGCCACCCCGAGCTCCGGGGGGCCTTCAGCCTGGCGCTGCCCACCCTGGAAGCACCCGGTCTCTCGGCCTACTGGCAAGCTCCAGGGGGTGAGTGGGTCTTCACCACGCCGGAGGATCTGGCCGCGGGGCGGCCCGCCACCCCCCGCCATAGTCCCAGCGAGTTCGTCAATGAGATTCACCACAGCCTTGGGCTGGGGCAGGTCGGCAGCACCCTCCTGACCATGGTGTCCCTAGTCTACGCCCTGGCCCTGCTCTCGGGCTTGGTCCTTCAGGGGGCGCGGGGGCTCCGGCGCCTGCTCCAGGTGAAGCGCGGAGCCGGTCCCCGGCGCTTCTGGGGGGACCTCCATGGTGCCCTGGGGCTGGCCAGCCTGCCCTTCCACTTGGTCTTCTCCCTGACGGGCGCGCTCTTCGGCGGCTTCATGCTCCTAGTGAGCACCTACGACCGCCCGGTCTTCCGCGGGGAGCTGGCCCCCCGGCTGGAGCGTCTGGTGGGCAGTGCCCTCCCGGCCCTGCCCGTGGGCTCCGGCGGAACCCCGCTTCCCCTGGCCACCCTGCTGGACCGGGCCCGCGCGGCGGTTCCGGGTTTCGAGCCCGCCTATCTCCGCTTCCAGGCCTATGGGACCCCGGCGGCGGTGCAGATCCTGGGCCACCGGGAGGGATTCCTGGGCCGCTTCGGCCAGCTGGCCCTGACCTCGGACACCGGGCGGCTCCTGGATCTCCAGGTGCCCGGACACCGGGACCCCAACCACGCCCTGCTCTCTGGCCTCTACGGGCTCCACTTCGGGGACTACGGCGGGCTCCCGGTGCGTCTGGCCTATGGCCTGCTGGGCCTCTCGGGCACCCTGCTGCTCCTCTCGGGCCAGCTCATCTGGGTGGAGGCCCGGGCCCGGACCTCTCCCCGGCAGGCCCGTCTCATGGCCCGCCTGACGGTGGGCACCTGCGGGGGCACCCTGCTGGGGCTAGCCCTGGTCCCCTGGATCGGCCGCTTCGCCCCGGACCGCCTCTCCCTGGGATTCGGGCTCACGCTGGCGCTCTCCCTCGTGGCGGCCCTGGGGCTGGACCTTGGCCGGGTCCTCCGGGGCCTGGGACTGGCGCTCACGGCCATCCTGCTGGCCCTGGCCCTTCGATCCTGGCCCGCCGACTTCGGCGCACCGCAGACCGTCGCCCTCATCCTTGCCCTCCTGGGCCTGGTCGGCGCCCTCCAAGTCTCCCGCCTGCGGGCCATCTGGCGCTGACCTCTTCAATCAACCGTGCGCCCAGGAGTGCGGCCATGCCCCGACGGCATGCTCTCGTCCCAGGCGCCAATCATGGAGGGGTGGCCCCCATGCTCGAGTGCTATCACCGAGAGCTCCTGGGCTTCCTGACCCGCCAGGTCCGTGACCGGGACCTGGCGGCGGACCTGGCCCAGGAGAGCTGCCTGCGGGTCCTGACAGCCCAGCGCCATGGGCAGGTGGTCCGGGACCCCAGGGCCCTGCTCTACCAGACCGCCCGGAATCTCGTCATCGATCACTTCCGCCGGAACGCCGTGCGCCACCATGAAGCCCTGGACCAGGTGCCCGACGCCCTGCATCCCCCCGCCCCGCACCACCTCCAACCCGAAGCCATCCTGTCCTCCCGGGAGACCCTCCAGGCCTACCGGACCACCATCCAGGCCCTGCCGCTGCGCTGCCGCCAGGCCTTTGTGCTCCATGTCTTCGAGAAGCTCCCCCAGGCCCAGATCGCCCAGCACATGGGCATTTCCCTCAGCATGGTCGAAAAGCACATCGCCCGGGGCATGGTCGCCTGCCGACGCTGCCGGTGCCGCCTTCAGAGAGCCCCAGGGGGACCGCTCCAGGGGCGGGATCCTGAACAAGGGCGTCCCCCCTTCCATGGCAGTAGGCACGGGGGAGAGAAATGCTGAGGGCAAGGAGTACCGCGCGGGTCTGACCCAGGGGAACGAAGACCACCGGGACGCTCCACCCTCGCCGATCGGGTCCAAGGATGGTCCCAATCTCTTATTTTTGAGACAAAGTCTCATTTTCAACATGTGGATTCCCAGGGGTCCATGCGTCTCCTTAGGTAGGCGGATCCCCGGCAGCCACCGGACCCGTAATTCCCAACCCGCATCAGGAGTCCCCACGTCATGCACCCTGCAGCACCCTTGACCCGTCTCACCCCGGTCGCCCTGGCCCTGGTCGCCCTCTCCGCCCCTGCCCTGGCAACCCAGGCGACAAGCGCCAAGCCGGTCCCCATCCAGATCCCGCCCCAGGGACTTGGCCCGGCCCTCAACGAACTGGCCCGGCAGACCGGCCTCCAGCTCAGTGTTCCCGCGGAACTGGTGGCAGGGCGGAAGGCCCCGGCGGTCTCTGGCCAGTTGATCCCGCAGCAGGCCCTGGATCGCCTTCTGGCGGGCAGCGGCCTGGAGGCCGTCCTGGAGGGCAGCACCGGCGTTATCCGGAAGACCGTCCCCACCGCCTCCCCCGACCCGGGCCACCGGTCCCAGGGCGCTGTGGTGGAGGTCACCGCCCTCCGCGACAACCGGGTCACCAAGGGCGCCACGGGCCTGCCCATGGAGGTGAAGGAGACCCCCCAGAGCATCAGCACCCTGGAGACCGCCGAGCTGCGCGACTTCTCGGTCACCGGCAGCAACCGGGCCCTGGAGATGGCCACGGGCGTGAATGTCGAACAGTACGAGACCAACCGCGCGACCTTCAACTCCCGGGGCTTCGAGATCCAGCTGACCCAGGTGGATGGCCTGGGCATGAGCAACAGCTGGGGCACGGTAGTGGGCCAGCAGGACACCTTCCTCTTCGAAAAGGTCGAGGTGATCCGGGGAGCCAACGGACTGCTGACCGGCGTGGGCAATGCCTCGGGGACCGTCAACTACGTGCGGAAGCGTCCCACCAACCGGGATGGGGGCGAGATCGACCTGAAGGGCGGTTCCTACCAGACCAGGCGCGTGGCGGTGGACTACAACAGGGTGTTCACAGAGGATGGCGCCCTGGCAGGTCGGGTGGTGCTGATCCAACAGGACAGCGGTTCCTACATCCGCAGCCTCCATGATCGGAACACCTCACTCTACGGCGTGGTCGACAGCCAGATCGGGCAGAACGGGGTGCTGACGGTGGGGGTCACCCACCAGAACAGCCACCAGAAGTCCCCCATGTGGGGGTCCCTGACCCTGAACTACCTGAGCGGTGGCTACGCCGAGTTCGACACCTCCGCCTCCACCTCCCAGGACTGGACCTACTGGAACACCAAGGCCACCACAGCCTTTGCGGAGTACACCCACAACCTGGGCGGGGACTGGATCGCCAAGGCCACCTACAACCGGCGCCACGCGGTGGAGGAGACCCGCCTCCTCTACGCCTACTCCCTGACCGGTGGGCTCAATGACGACAACACCGGTCTCTACGGCTGGCCCTACGGCAGCTATACCACCACCGACAGCCACCTCCTGGACCTCAATGTCACGGGGGGCTTCAACCTCTTCGGACGGCGCCACGAGCTCATCACCGGCCTGAGCAGCTCGGTGGAGGAGACAGACACCTCCACCTACAGCTTCGACTCCTCCTACATGCTGCTGGCCCTCCCGGCCTTCCCCTACGGTGGGGATGCCTACCCGGAGCCTAACTGGGGAGAGCGCACCCCCAGCAGCTCCGGAAAGCAGACCCTCACCCGCTTCTACGCCGCCGCGCGCCTTTCGATCACGGACAGGCTGAAGGCGGTGCTGGGGCTGAACTCCGTGCGCCTGGCCCGGGAGGGGAGCACGATCTACGGGTCGGCCACTACCGCCACCTCGTACCCGGACACCCGCAAGTCCAGCCCCTACGCGGGCTTGACCTATGACCTCACCCCCTCGCTCCTGGCCTACGCCTCCTTCTCCGAGATCTACCAGAACCAGGACCAGCAGGACATCCACGGGGTCTACCTGGACCCGATGAAGGGCGTCAACGGCGAGCTGGGGGTCAAGGCGAACTGGCTGGACCAGCGCCTGCTCACCACCTTCGCGGTGTTCTCCGCCAAACAGAAGGGGCTGGCCACCTACGAGGGCATGACCACCAGCGGCCAGTACTACTACACCCCCAAAGATGTGGAGTCCCGGGGCTTCGAGGTGGAGGCCAACGGACGCCTGGGTGAGGACACCCACCTGGGGCTGGGACTCACGCACCTGAAGCTCACGGGCCCCGACGGACAGGACATCTACGAGTGGATTCCCCGGACCACCGTAAAGCTCCGTCTGGACAGCCGGGTGCCCGGGCTGGCGGCCTTGCGCCTGGGCGCGGCGGTCCGCTGGCAATCCGATGTGAGCAAGAGCGGGGGAGCCCGCCAGGACGCCTACTTGGTGTCCGATGCCTTCGCCACCTACCGCTTCGGCGAGCGCCTCACCACCCGGCTCAACCTCAACAACCTCTTCAACCAGAAATACCTGACCGGCATTGCGTACGGAGCGCTCTACGGCCAGCCGCGCAGTGCCTTCGTGTCAGTGGAATACAGCTTCTGAGGGTGCGGGGTCGGGCAGCCTTTATTTGGCCAAATCAGGCTTTGCCCCCCAGCAAACCCATGCCTCAGGCCCGGGACTCCGCAGCCCGTCTGTGGTTCACGAGGTAGATCCCCCCCAGCACCAGAACGCCACCCATCACCTGCACCAGACCGAGCCTTTCCCCCAGCAGAGGGATGGCCAGGAGGGCGGTGATGGGGGCCTGGGCCATGAGGGTGACGGCGGCAAGGGGGGCCGGGATGTGGCCCAGGGCGTAGTTGGCCAGGAGCCAGCCGCAGAAGTGGGTGAGGATGCCAAGGGCCGCCAGGGCGGCCCAGGCCCGGCCCGAGAAGCCCCAGAGGGGCAGGCGGAGGGCAAGGCAGAGGATCAGGAGCATCAGGGCCCCCCCGGCCGTGGCCAGGGTCATGAAGCCGAAGGTGTCGAGGCGGTTGCGCACCATCGGGGTGACCAGGATGTAGGCGCCGTAGAACATGCCGGCGGCCATCCCCAGGAGCCCCCC
>JAFNAB010000163.1 GCA_017859955.1 Holophagaceae bacterium | reverse complement strand
CTCTGTGCCCTCTGTGTTGGCTCCTTCAATCCTTAACCCACACCCTTCCAGGAGGAATGGATGTCAGAGATCATCTATCCGAAATTCAGATGGTTCGTGTTCTTCGCCCTCATCGTGGCCACCATCGGCCAGGGGGTCAGCCTCATCTGGCCCGCCCCCCTCATGGAGGAGCTGGCCAATAGCCTCCATGCCCCCCTGGGGGTCACGACCGGAGCCCTCATGGTCTCCTTCTCCATCTTCGTGTCCATCGGCGCGGTCGTCGGCGGCATCTGCTGCGACAAGTTCGGCATCACCCCCACCCTGATCGTCAGCTCTATCCTGGTCGCCGGAGGCATGGCGCTGACCCCGGTCCTGGGGCACTCCCTCAACGGCATGCTGCTGACCCGGTGCATCGCCGGATTGGGGGCGGGCCCGGTGACGATCTCCGTGGGCTCCATCGCGGCCGTCTGGTTCCCCTTCCAGCAGCGGGGCCCCATCACAGGGATCCAGGGCATGTGTGTGGCCCTCGGCATTGCCCTCGGGTTTGCCTTCGCCCCCATGACCTTCATGAGCACCAACAGCATCGGTGCCACGGCGCTCCGGTTGGCCATCGCCCCCCTGGCCGGCCTGATCCTCTTCGTCCTGGTCGCCCTCGGCCCCAAGCCGCCGGTTGCCCTGGAGGCACTGCCCAACGCGGCGGCTGCCCCCAGCCACGATTTCGCCAAGTTGACCAAGCTCCCGGTGTTCTATTTCGGCATCCTGGCCATCTTCTGCATGAGCTGGGCATTCAATGCCGTCAACGACCTGACCCCGGTCTACCTCTCCGCCCAGCCGCCCCTCGGCGCTGGACACGGCATCATGACCGCAGGGCGTTTCATGGGCATGGTCCAGGTTTCGATGATGGTCGGCTCCGCCGTGAGCGGATTCCTCCTCTCCAAGCTCTTCAAGGGTAACGTCCGGGTGGCCTGCATGCTGGCCTTTGTGATCATGGCGGTCAGCGTCTTCGGGCTCAAGACCGGAGCCGTGACCTCCAACCTCAGCGCCCTCCCCGTCTTCCTCTTCCTCGTGGGCTTCTTCGAGGGCTGGATCATCCCCAACTGCATCGCCTTCGTCTCCATGAACTTCCCGGGCCACATCGTCGGCAAGACCGTCGGCATCTGGATGGGCCTGGGCATGGTGGGCGGCACCGTGGGCGTGGTCCTGGGCGCAGGCCTGCTCCACCACACGGGCCTCTACCAGGCCTCCCTGACCACCGTCGGGCTCGTCTGCGTCGCCGGCCTCATCTTCTCGAGCTTCCTCAAGGCGCCTGCAAGTTTCCGGTCACCGGAACCTGCCCTCAAGCCCCTCCAGGAAGGCTGATTCCACAGCCCCCACCTCCATAAAGCGGGCCCCCACTCCGGGGCCCGCTTTTTCGCATGGAAATCAGAGTTGGAACGCCCCCCCCGATAAGGAAGCATCAGCCTTTCCTTACGGAGGAGCCCATGGGCGACCCCAAGCGAATCAGCCTCCTGGCACCGCTCTCCGGCGTACTGGTGCCTCTCGAGACCATCCCCGATCCGGTCTTCGCCGAGAAGATGGTGGGGGATGGCATCTCCATCGACCCCACCTCCCTGGAACTCCTGGCTCCGGCCGCCGGTACCATCACCCAGCTCCACGCCGCCCACCACGCCCTGACCCTCAGCACCCCCGAGGGCCTGGAAATCCTCCTGCACATCGGGCTGGAAACCGTCCTGCTCCGGGGCGAAGGCTTCGCGCCCCAGGTCGCCCAGGGCGATCAGGTCGAGGCCGGACAGGTGCTCATCGTCTTCGACCCCGTGCTGCTGGGACTCAAGGCCAAGAGCCTCCTCACCCAGATGGTCATCGCCAACGGTGACCGGGTGGCCTCCATGAAACCCGCCACCGGTCTGGCCCAAGCCGGCTTGACCCAGGTCCTGGAAATCCAGCTCCGCCAGGACTCGGGCCAACGTTTCAGCAGCCCTGATGCCACCTGCCTTTCAGAACCCATAACCCTCCCCAATCCCGTGGGACTCCACGCCCGTCCCGCCGCGGTCCTGGCTGCCGAGGCCCGGCGCTTCAGCTCCAACCTTAGCCTCATCCTCGGAGACCGGGAGGCCAACGCCAAATCCCTGGTGGCCATCATGGGCCTGGCCACCCAGAAGGGGGATCTGGTCCGGGTCAAGGGGAGCGGACCCGATGCCACCGAAGCCGTCCAGGCCCTGGCAACCAGGCTCCGGGAGGGCTGCGGCGAGTCCCTTGAAGCCCCGGCCCCCGCCCCAACGCCGGAACCCGTCGCCGTTCCCTCCCGGGCCGATGTCCTCCAGGGTGTGCCGGCCTCCCCTGGCCTGGCGGTGGGCCACGTGGTGCACTACCGCGCCGACTGGGGCGAGGTCGAGGAGCATGCCAAGGATCCCATCGCCGAGCGGAACCGCCTGGAGGATGCCCTGCTGGCGGCCCACCTCCAGATCGATGGCCTGAAACTGAGGCTCAGCGACCCGGACAAGGCCCTCATCCTGGACGCCCAGCAGGAGCTCCTCAAGGACCCCGATCTCCTGGACATGGCCATTCACCTCATCAGCGCCGGCAAGAGTGCCGCCTTCGCCATGCGGGAAACGGCCCGGACCTTCGCCGCCCGCATGGAGAAGCTGGACAATGCCCTGCTGCGGGAGCGGGCCAACGATATCCGGGACGTGGGCCGCCGGGTCCTGGGCCTCCTGACCGGCGTCCAGCCCAAGCCCATTGAAGTGTCCAGCGAGTCCATCCTGGTGGCGGAGGACCTCACCCCCTCCGAAACGGCCCAACTGGACCGGAACCACATCCTGGGCTTCTGTACCACCACCGGCGGCGGCACGGGGCATGTGGCCATCCTGGCCCGCTCCCTGGGCATCCCCGCCGTCTGCGGCATTGATCCCGCGGTGCTGCAGTTGCCCGAAGGCACCGAGGTCGTCCTGGATGGCAGCCACGGCTACCTGCATCCCCACCCGGGGGAGGAGGACCTGGCCAAGGCCCGGGCTTCCATCGTCGCCACCCACCAGCGCCTGACCGCCGATCGTGAACAGGCCAAAGGCCCGGCCACGACCCTGGACGGCCACCGGATCCAGGTGGGCGCCAACATCCGCAATGCCGAGGAGGCCCTCCAGGCCGTGGTGACCGGGGCGGACGGCATCGGCCTCCTCCGCTCCGAGTTCCTCTTCAGCGACCGGGAGCACGCCCCGAGCGAAAGCGAACAGGCCACGGCCTACCGCGCCGTGGCCCAGGCTCTGGGCCCCGAGCGGACCCTGGTGATCCGCACCCTGGACGCCGGGGGTGACAAGCACCTGGCCTACCTCTCGATCCCCCGGGAGGACAACCCCTTCCTGGGCATCCGGGGCATCCGGGTGAGCCTGAGCCACCCCGAGCTCTTCCGCACCCAGTTGCGGGCCATCCTGCAGGCAGCGCCCCTCTCGGACCTCCACATCATGTTCCCCATGGTGGCCACCCCCGAGGAGTTCCGTCAGGCCAAGGCGATCTACCGGGAAGAAGCCGCCGCCTGCGGCCTGAGCGCCAAGGTGGGGGTCATGATCGAGGTCCCCTCGGCGGCCCTCATGGCCGAAACCCTGGCCCAGGAAGCCGACTTCTTCTCCATCGGCACCAATGACCTCACCCAGTACGCCCTGGCCATGGACCGGGGCCACCCCCGCCTGGCGGCCCAGGCCGACAGCCTGCACCCCGCCGTGCTGCGCTTCATCGCCATGGCGGTGGAAGGAGGGCACTCCCGGGGCAAGTGGGTGGGGGTCTGCGGCGGTCTGGCCTCGGACACCCTCGCCACCCCCCTCCTGGTGGGACTCGGCGTGGACGAACTGAGCGTCAGCATTCCCGCCATCCCCTCCATCAAGGCCCGGATCGGCAGGCTGAAACGGAGCGAATGCATGACCCTGGCCCGGGAAGTCCTGGAGCTGGAGACCGCCGCCGAGGTCCGGGCCCGGCTGACGGCCCTGGACGATTGAAAGGAAGGTGCCCATGTTCAGCAACCTCTTCGCCTTCCTCCAGAAGATCGGCAAGTCCCTCATGCTGCCGGTGGCGGTGCTGCCGGTGGCGGGCCTGCTCCTGGGCATCGGCGCCGCCCAGTTCCACTGGCTCCCCCCCATTGTCTCCCTGGTGATGAAAGAGGCCGGGGACGTGATCTTCACCAACCTGCCCCTCATCTTCGCCATCGGCGTGGCCCTGGGCTTCACGGACAACGATGGCGTCTGCGCCATCGCCGCCACCATCGGCTACATGGTTATGCTGGCCACCATGGGGGTCATGGCCGGAGTCTGGCACATCCCCACCAAGACCATCATGGGCATCCCATCCATGCAGACCGGCGTCTTCGGCGGCATCCTGGCGGGGGCCGTGGCGGCCTACCTCTTCAAGCGCTTCTATCGCATCGCCCTGCCCACCTACCTGGGCTTCTTCGCGGGTAAGCGCTTCGTCCCCATCATCACCGCCGTAGCGGCCATCGTCCTGGGCATCGTCCTGTCCGTGATCTGGCCTCCGGTCCAGAACGGCATCAACGCTTTCTCCAAGTGGGCCGCCGTCAGCGACCCCCGCACCGCCGCCACCATTTACGGCTTCGTGGAACGGCTCCTCATCCCCTTCGGCCTCCACCACATCTGGAACGTACCCTTCTTCTTCGAGATGGGCGCCTACAAGGACGCCGCGGGCAAAGTTGTCAGCGGCGATATCAACCGCTTCTTCGCCGGAGATCCCACGGCGGGCGTGCTCTCCGGCGCCTTCCTCTTCAAGATGTTCGGCCTTCCCGGAGCCGCCATCGCCATCTGGCGCACCGCCAAGCCCGAGAACCGGGTCAAGGTCGGGGGCATGATGCTCTCCGCCGCCCTGACCTCCTTCCTCACGGGCATCACCGAACCCATCGAATTCGCCTTCATGTTCGTGGCCCCGGTGCTCTATGTGGTCCACGCCTTCCTGGCGGCCTCCACCCAGTTCGTGGCCAACTCCCTGAACATGCACCTGGGCTTCACCTTCTCCCAGGGGGGCATCGACTTCCTGGTCTTCAACGCCCTGGGACGCTATGCCCACAACTGGTGGCTGGTGCTGGTGCTGGGCCCCCTCTACGGCCTGCTCTACTTCGGCATCTTCCGGGGCATGATCCTGTGGCTCAACCTCAAGACCCCGGGACGGGAGGATGAGGTCGCCGCCGTCGCCACCGCCAGTTCCGGCGGGAGGGCCCTGGACCTGGTGCTGGCCTTCGGCGGACGCAACAACATCACGAGCCTGGACGCTTGCATCACCCGCCTGCGCATCGCCGTGAAGGACGCCAAGGGCGTGAACCAGCCCCAACTCAAGGCCATGGGGGCTTCAGGCGTCGTGGTGGTGGGCAACGGCATCCAGGCCATCTTCGGCCCCCTCTCGGAGAACCTGAAGACCGAGATGGAGGAGTACCTGCGCTCAGCGGGAGCCGAAGCCGATGGCCCCCCGGTGGGACAGGCGCCCTCGGCACCGGTCCCCCTCAGCCCTGTGGCTAGGCGGGATACCGCCGCCATCGAGGCCGCCCTCGGCGGCAAGGCCAATGTGAAGGCCCTGCGCCCCCTGGCCGCCACCCGCCTCCGGGTCGCACTGGTGGATGGTTCCCGGGTGGACCCGGAGGCCCTCAAGGCCGCCGGTGTCCAGGCCACCATGCCCCTGGCCAACGGAGAACTGGACCTGATCGTAGGGCTCTGAAAACAAGCAAAACGCGACTTCCACCAGCAAACATCCCCGTGCGTCGGGGTCCCTTGCTGGTGGAATTAAATCTTTCGCTCGCGTGTCGGTACTAAACCTGCGCCATGCCCAGCTTCAGGGCCGCGATGTTCAGCTCGGCCAGCGCGGGCTTCACGTTCTCCTTGATGATGCGCTCCCAGTCCAGGGTGTCGAGGCCCATGGACTTCACGGTGGCGCCCAGCAGGATCACGTTCATCACCTTG
>JAFNAB010000162.1 GCA_017859955.1 Holophagaceae bacterium | reverse complement strand
CGACCACCGAGATCTACACTCTCTCCGTCGTCGGCAGCGTCAGATGTGTATAAGAGACAGCCATAGGGGCGGTCCAGGCGGGTCTGGAAGACCTCTTCCATGACCCTGACGGCCGGTTCCGGTGAGTCCTTCCAAAGGTGGGGGTGAATGGCGGCCTGGGGCCGCACCGGGGCGTCGAACTCGGGTGCCAGGGGTTTGGGGGGCAGGTCCAGCACCGAAGGCAGGTCCCCCCGCAGCTGGGCCCAGGCCTCCCGCAGGACCCGGCTCACCCAGGGGAAGATGCGATGGGGTTCCTGGAAGCGGACTTCAGCCTTGGTGGGGTGGACGTTCACATCCACGGCCTCCGGTGGCAGGTCCAGAAAGAGGACGGCGGCCGGGTAGGAACCCTTGGCAAAATAGCCTTCCCATCCGGCGGACAGGGCGGCGAGGAGCAGGCGGTCCCGGACCGCCCGGCCATTGACGAAGAGGTAAAGGTGGTTGCGGTCCCGGAAGCTCAGTTCCGGGGGGCTCAGGTAGCCCCGCAGGGTCCAGGGGTGTTCGCCCTCCCGGAAGGGCACCAGCCGGCTGAGTCGTTCGCCCAGCAGGGCTCCGAGGCGATCGCCGACCTCCGACACCGGGGGCAGGATGAGGTCGCTCCCCTTGTCCGTCCTCAGCACCCAGTGCACATCGGGGGTGGAAAGGGCCATCCGGGTCACCACTCCCCAGAGGTGAGCGTGCTCGGTCTCGCTGCTCTTGAGGAAGCGCCTGCGGGCGGGGAGTTGGGCGAAGAGATCGCGGACAGTGACCGTGGTGCCCCGGGAGCGGGGGGCGGGTTGGACCTCCTTGATGACGCCGAATTCACTGCGCAGCCGCCACCCCTGGCCCTCGGCTTCGGCACTGTGGAGCTCGAAGCGGGTCACGGAGGCGATGGAGGGCAGGGCTTCCCCGCGGAAGCCGAAGGTCTCCAGGTGGCCCAGGTCTTCGGCGGTGCGGACCTTGCTGGTGGCGTGGCGCTCAAGGGCCAGGTAGAGATCGTCCCGTCCCATGCCGAAGCCGTCGTCCGCCACTTCCAGCAAACGCTTGCCGCCTTCCTCCCAGCGGATCTCCAGCCGGGTGGCCCCGGCATCCAGGGCGTTCTCCAGAAGCTCCTTGAGCACCGAGGAGGGGCGTTCCACCACCTCCCCGGCGGCGATCTGGTTGGCCACCTGGTCCGAAAGGACGCGGATCCGGGTCATGACTTCCGGTTGAACTGGCGCTCGTAGGCTTCCGCCGCGTACTGGCTGGGGGGAACACCGAAGCGGGTCTTGAAGGCCCGGGTGAAGGCGCTGGCGTCGTAGAAGCCCAGGGATGTGGCGACGTCGGAGGGGCGTTCACCGTCCGACAGCATCTGGACGGCCCTCTGGAGGCGCCGCTCGATCAGGTACTGGTGGGGGGTGGCGCTGGTGGCCTCCCGGAAGAGGCGGATGAAGTGGTCCGGTGTGCAACGGGCCAGCTTGGCCAGGTCAGGCACACTGTTCTTGGAGCCCAGGTGGGCCTCCATGTGATCCAACACCAGCTGGAGAACCGAGCGGTTGAGGCGGTAGGGGAAGCGTCCCACCTCCTCCTTCTCGCTGAGGCGGCCGAGTTCGGCCCCGAAGAGAATCAGGAAGAGCTCCCGGGTCATGAGCTGGAGCCCGTCGGGATGGATCATCTCCTGGGTGAAGATGGTGAAGAGCTGCTTCAGGCTCTGGCTCCGCAGGGCCGTGAAGCTCTGTTCCTGCCAGCGCCGGGGCGGGTGCTGGAGGATGGTCAGCAGGGGCTCGGGGAAGGGGCTCTCCAGCTCCAGGGCGGTGTACCCGAAGGGTGTGTCGGCCTGGTGCCGCTTGAGGGTGTGGCCAAAGCCCGGCAGGAACAGGGCAAGGCTGCCCCGGGGCACCACACCCTCCTCGTGGTCCTCACCCGTGAATACCCGGATGGGGGCCGTCGGGAGCATGAGGGTCCACACGTTCCGGCCCGAGAGGGCCTTGGTGGGAATGGGATCCCGCTTGAGGATCGTGAGCCTCAAGGAGCCGCTGGTGAAAACCTGGAGATTCTTGGATTCTGGGTCGCTCATAGGCTTAGGAAAAAAAAGGGAGTGAGATTACAAGGAAGGATGGCAGCGAATTTTATCCTTGTCATGCTTTTTTCTACAAGCATCCCTTTGAAAATCTATTTAATGAACGATTGTCTTTCGACTGCAATGCGGTACATCTCGGAAGGACTGATGCCGAGGTGTCTGGAGAGGGGCTTGACGGTCTCCCGGAGGGTCATGCCCCCCTCCCGGGCCGCGTCCAGGAAGGCTCCCACCCAGGGGGGAAGTTCGCTGCCATCAAAGGCTTGGTCCGCTTCGGTGACGGTTCGCTTGGCGCTGGCGCCCGCGATGACCAGCACCATCTCGCCCCGCCCCTCCGAGCCCAGCTTCTGGCGGACGAGGGAGGGGGTCCCCCGATACCAGCTTTCGTGGAGCTTGGTCAGTTCCCGGCCAAGGGCGATCTCCCGGTCCGGAAGGATCTCCTCCAGCTCGGAGAGCGTCTCGTGGATGCGATGAGGGGTTTCGAAGACCACCACAGTCTCTTCGCGGCTTCCAAGGCGGGTGAGGAAGCTGCGGCGGGGTTCACTTCTGGAGGGCAGGTAACCGAGAAAGGTGAAGGCGTGGCTGGGGAGGCCCGAGGCCACCACCGCCAGGGTCACGGCCGAGGGGCCCGGCAGTACGGTGACCCGAACCCCGGCCTCCCGGGCCAGGCGGGCCAGTTCGAAGCCGGGGTCATTGACGCCGGGCATACCGGCATCGCTGCAGTAGGCCACGGTCTGCCCCGCCAGCAGCGCCTGGGTGACACGGTCATAGGCCGCCTGCCCGGCGTGATCGTCGAAACGCTGAAGAGGCTTGTCGATTTCCAGGTGCTTGAGGAGGCCGCCGGTTCGCCGGGTGTCCTCGCAGGCCACCAGGTCGCAGTTCTGGAGGCTTTCGGTGGCCCTTAGGGTCATATCTCCCAGGTTTCCCAGGGGGGTCGGTACGAGGATCAGATGGCCGGACATGGTGCACTCCTGATGCCATTCTGGCAGGCCTGGGCGGCGGCAACTATTTCCTGGAGCAAGTCGGGCAAGATTGGGATAAATTGGGCGCACTAGCAGGAATTGCAAGGAGTGTCAGTGGAGAAGCCCGTCAAGGATGGGGAAGAGGCTCCCCTCTCCTCCAAATCGTTGAATCCCGCCGATGTGCTGGATCAGCTGGCCCAGTCCCGCGCGGAAATCCACCTTCTCAAGGCCGAACTCTCGGCCATGCGGCAACAGGATCCCATCACCGGACTGCCCAACCGTTTCCGGCTTCAGGATCGGCTGGAGCAGGCCACCCAGTTGGCGACCCGGGGCAACCACTTCGCCGCCTTGCTGTACATCACCATCGATCGTTTCGAAACCATGGCCCAGACCCTCAGTTTCAGGGACATGGATGAGTTGGTGCGGCTCCTGGCCAAGCGGGTCGGAGCGCCTTTGCACCTGGGGGACACCCTGGCCTCCCTGGGGGGGGACCGGTTCATGATCCTCCTGCCGACGGTCCACGATCCCTTCGAGCCATCCCGGGTGGCCCAGTCCGTCATGGACGCCCTCCGGATCCCCTTCCGGGTGGGATCCCGGCACCTCCACTTCACCGCCAGCATTGGCATCAGCCTCTTCCCCCAGGATGGGGGGGACGCCATCACCCTGTTCCAGCACGCCGAGAGTGCGGCCCGCCGGGCCAGCAGTGAGGGGGGGAACCGGATTCAGTGCACCACGGCGACCTTGAGCGAGGCCTTCCTGGAGCGCCGGGAGCTGGAGAGCTACCTGGGCGAAGCCATCTCCGGGGGGCACCTCAAATTGAATTTCCAGCCCCTGGCCTCCGCCGATGGACATTTACTGGGCCTGGAGGCACTGCTGCGCTGGGAGCACCCCCTTCTGGGAGTCGTGCCCCCCTCCAAGATCATTCCCCTGGCGGAAGAAAACCGTCTCATCCATCCCCTGGGGGAGTGGGTGTTGCGCACGGCCTGCCGCGAGGCTGCCGCCTGGCAGGCCTTGAGTCCCAAGCCGATCCGGCTGGCGGTCAACGTCTCGGCCTTCCAGATGGCCCATCCCCAGTGGGTGGACCTGGTGGCCCGGGTCCTCCGGGAAACCCGGCTTCCCGCCTTCTGCCTGGAGCTGGAACTCACCGAAAGCTCCCTGCTCAAGCAGGGGCGGCCCGGAGCCGGGCCCATCCATGAACTCAAGCGCCTGGGGATCCGCATCAGCATAGATGACTTCGGCACGGGCTACTCCTGTCTCAGCTATCTGCAGCGCCTGCCCATCGATACCCTGAAGATCGACCGTTCCTTCGTGCAGGGTCTGCACCCTGAGACCCTTGAGGATGCGGCTTCGCCCATCATCCAGACCATTCTCAGTCTGGGGCAGAACCTGGGGATCGAGGTCATCGCCGAGGGGGTGGAGACCGAGGTCCAGCGGAAGACCCTTCAGGGGATGGGCTGCACGACCTTCCAGGGTTATCTCCTGGGACGTCCCATGGATGGGGAGGCCGTCCGGAACATGCTCGAAGACAGCCAGATCACGGCCTTCAACGAGCTCTTCAGCCCGACCTTCGGCCGGGATCCCTCGGTTGGGCAGGGGGATCTCTAGACGAAGTAAGAGCGCAAAGGTTGCCGTAAAACGACTTCCATTGCGCTCTTGGCTGTCTGTGGCTTGGGGACGGCTTAGCGGTAGACGACGCTGCCGCTGCCGGCCACCATCTCGCCGATGACCCAGGCGGCCTCGCCCTGCTCCCGCAGGCCGGCCAGGATGGCGGGGGCTTCGGTGCGGGAGGCGATGAGGACCATGCCCACCCCGAGGTTGAAGCTGCGACGGGCATCCTCGATGCTGGTGCCGCTCTTCTCCATGAGGAAGCTGAAGAGGGCGGGGATCTCCCAGGAACTGGTGTCGATGGCGGCATCCAGGTGCTTGGGCAGGACCCGGGGCAGGTTGTCCGTGAGGCCGCCGCCCGTGATGTGGGCCATGGCCAGGAGCTTGTGCTCCTTCACCAGGGGCATGACCAGGTTGAGGTAGCTGCGATGGACCGCCAGCAGGGCTTCCGCCACGGTCTGATCGGTGCCGGGGAAGGTGTCATCCACCTTCAGGCCGCAGACATCGAAGCAGACCTTCCGGGCCAGGGAGTAGCCGTTGGTGTGGAGGCCCGAGGAGGGAAGAGCGATGAGCACATCTCCCGCGGCCAGATCGTCCAGGCGGGGCAGGAGGTCGCCCTCGTCCACCAGGCCCACGATGGTGCCAGCGACATCCACTTCGCCCTCGGCGTAGACGCCGGGCATCTCCGCCAGTTCGCCACCGATGAGGGCACACCCTGCGGCCTTGGAGGCCTCGGCCATGCCGGCCACGATCTGCTCGATGACCTCAGGCTCCAGGCGCTGGGCGGCGATGTAGTCCAGGAAGAAGAGGGGGCGGGCCCCCTGCACGAGGATGTCATTGAGGCAGTGGTTCACCAGGTCGGCGCCGACGGTGTTCCAGGTGTCGGCAAGCCGGGCCACCTTCATCTTGGTGCCCACGCCATCCATGGAGGCCACCAGGATGGGCCTGGCCTCCGGGAACTGGGCGCTGAAGAGGCCGCCAAAGAGCCCGATATCCGAGCGCACGCCGGGGGTCTTGGTGGCCTTCACCAGGGGCTTGATGCGGGCCAGGGCCTGGTCCTGCCGGTTGATGTCCACGCCCGAGGTGGCGTAGCTGACGGTCTTGTCGGTCATGATGCCTCTCCAACTGCCATGATCCCACAGCCGGAGCCCGAATCGGATCACTGCCCCCGAATTAGCCTTTCGATGGCACTCTTAGGGGTGTTTGCGGAGGTAGTCATGTCAGTGGACCAGAAGAGGGCCGCCCTGGCCGTGCGGGAGCTGCTGGTCGGTCTCGGGGTTGATCC
>JAFNAB010000161.1 GCA_017859955.1 Holophagaceae bacterium | reverse complement strand
CCTGACGGGTGCAAAGGCTTCAGGACATGCGCGGCAGGCTCTGCCTGCCAGGCATGTGGGGGTCCGGGGGGACGCAGAGTGCGAAGCACGGGCGGTCCCCCCGGAACAGTATCAGTTCTTCCGCTCCCGGAAGGTGTAGACCGTCTCCCCGGGCTTCGCAAAGCCCTGGCGTCGCGCCAGGGCTTCAAATAGTTCCGGGTCCTTGGCCGCGAGGCGCTTGACCTCTTCCGTCAGTTCCCGATTGCGCTGCACCTTGACGGCCAAGTTCTGCCGATAGGCCGCAAGCTCGGATTCTCGTCGGCTGAGGCTCATGATGCCGTCCGGCGAAACCACCAGGATGGCGCAGGAAGAGGCGCCGGATATCCCCAGAGCCCACCAGAGGGTGCTGGACTTCAAGAGCCAGCCGGCGTTCATTCAGCGGATCCTAGAGACGGTTGAAGGCTTCGCGTCCCGCATAGCGGGAGGCGGCACCCAGTTCCCACTCGATCTGGAGCAGGCGGTTGTACTTGGCAACTCGGTCCGTGCGGCAGGGAGCACCGGTCTTGATCTGCCCGGCCCCGGTGGCTACGGCGAGATCAGCGATGAAAGTGTCCTCGGTCTCGCCGCTGCGGTGGCTGATGATGGCCCGGTAGCCCGCCTTGTGGGCCATGTCCACGGCCTTCAGGGTCTCGGTCACGGTTCCGATCTGGTTCAGCTTGATGAGGATGGCGTTGGCGACGCCTTCCTTGATGCCCTTGGAGAGAATGGCGGGATTGGTGACGAAGAGGTCGTCTCCCACCAACTGCGTCGTGGCACCGAGTTTGTCCGTCAAGGCCTTCCAGTTCTTCCAGTCGCTCTCGTCACAACCATCCTCGATGGTGATGACGGGGTGCTTCTTGGTGAGCTGGGCGTAGTAGTCAACGAGTTGAAGCCCCGTCTTCTTCTGGCCGTCGATCTCATACTTGCTGGCCTTGTAGAATTCGCTGCTGGCGCAGTCCAGGCCCAGGTAGACATCCTTGCCGGGTTTGTAGCCAGCTTGAGTGATGGCTTCCTCGATGAGGACCAGGGCCTCCTCATTGGACTTGAGGTTGGGGGCGAATCCACCCTCATCACCCACACCCGTGGAGAGCTTCTGGGCCTTGAGGACGGTCTTCAGCGCGTGGTAGATCTCAGTGCCCCAGCGTAGACCTTCAGAGAAGGAGGGGGCGCCAATCGGGAGGATCATGAACTCCTGGATGTCCACGTTGTTGTCAGCGTGGGCACCCCCATTGAGGATGTTCATCATGGGCACAGGCAGGGTGCGCGCCGAGGCACCGCCCAGATAGCGGTAGAGGGGCTGGCCACAGGCCTTGGCCGCCGCATCGGCGATGGCCATGGACACGCCGAGAATGGCGTTGGCACCGAGGTTGGACTTGTTCTCGGTGCCATCGAGGTTGAGCATGAGTTCATCAAGCTCGGCCTGTTGGAAGACATCCATGCCCTGAAGGGAGTCGCTCACTTCAGTGTTGATGGCCTGGACGGCATCCAGCACGCCCTTGCCGAGGTACCGCTTCTTGTCGCCGTCGCGTTTCTCCAATGCCTCGCGGCTACCGGTGGAGGCTCCCGAGGGAACCAGTGCCTGGCCGTACTGTCCGTCGTTGAGCTGAACACGGGCAAGGACGGTAGGGTTACCGCGGCTATCCAGGACTTCGAGGGCGGAAACGCGTTCAATCAGCTTCATAAGGGCACCACTAGAACTTGAGGGAAAGGAATGGGGTATTAGGGGAGTGGCCTACTTCGCAGCCTTTTTGGCGGGAGCCTTCTTGGCGCCTGCAGGGGGGATGGCCTTGGGTTCAGGCTTCTTGGCTGCCGGCTTCGGTGCGGCCGGCTTAGGTGCGGCGGCCTTCTTGGCGGCGGGAGGGACGGCCTTCGGCTCAGGCTTTTTGGCGGCTGGCTTCGGTGCGGCCGACTTAGGAGCGGCAGCCTTGGGGGCATCTGCCTTCTTCACGCCCGCAGGGGGAATGGCCTTGGGCTCGGCCTTCTTCGCAGCTGCAGCCTTGGGGGCGGCGGGCTTCTTGGCCGCAGGGGGGATGGCCTTGGGTTCGGGCTTTTTGGCGGCCGGCTTGGGTGCGGCCTTAGGCGCGGCTGCCTTGGGGGCCTCAGCCTTCTTTGCGGGGGGAACAGCCTTCGGTTCGGCCTTCTTAGAGGCGACGGGAAGTTTTGCCACTGGAAGCTCCTTATCCCCTTGAGAGGGCGGTTGAGGTTTGACGAGGGTTGCTTGTTTTGGAACAACAGCGTTGCGTCGACCTGCCGCGGAGGCCTCTGCCTGATCCGAATCTGCATCGGAAAGGGCCCCGGCTTTTTGTTTGCTTCGTCCCGGCTTGCGGGCCACTTCGACCCCGGAAAGGATCTGTGCGAGACGCTTCCCTGGGTAGAACTCATCCAGGAGCACGTCGCCGATGATCACGCCGTGGACTCCCAATTCTTCAATCTGCTGGATCTGCTCCAGAGTCTGGATACTTGCTTCGACCATGCGGAGGCACTGCTTTTCGGGGACCTTCGCGACGAGTTCGAGGGCCAGCTCCCAGGAGGGCTCCCAGGTGTCCAGGTCGCGACCGACCACGCACACAATCTCGGCCCCGGCCTGAAGGGCGCGGGTCAGATCCTCATCCGAGGACACTTCGACGACCACATCCAGGCCCTTGGTGCTCGCCAGCTTGTGCAACGCGCTCAGGCGGTCGGTTTCGAGCATGGCGGCCACCAGGTAGATGGCGTCGGCGCCGAGGATCTTGCTCTCTTCAACCTGGTATTCCTCCAGGATGAAGTCCCTGCGGAGCACGGGCACTTTGACCAGTGGCCGCACCTCCGGAAGGTTGCGGTCCTCTCCGTAATACAGGAAACGATCGGTGGCCACGGAAAGGGCCTTGGCCCCGTTCTCCACAAGGCTCTTGGCATGGGTGGAGGCACGGAAATTCTCGCGGACCTGTCCGCGGAGGGGGTTGCCGCCGGCGACTTCGGCCACGATGGTGATGCCGGGCTGGCTCAGCTCCTCCTTGAGGGAGTGGTAGCCGCGGTAGGGCTCCTTCACCGCTGCTGGGCCTTTCTGCTTCTTGATTTCAACGTCCAGTGCTTTGAAAATCTGGACCTTTTTCAGCATCTACAGCCCCCATGGCATCTTGGGTCCCAGTCTAGCTGGGGCCCGCAAAAAGAACGATGGTTCTTTGATTTTAACTGCAACCGGCCTCGCAGGGGCGGTCAATCCTATTTGTTGAGCGCCTTCCGAGATTGTATTCTCGGGGAGCGATCCCCCATACCCCGGAGCAATGACCCCTGCGGAATTTTCATCCGGAAGGCCGGATCGCTCCTCAGGAGACTCCATGGAACCCTTGATCCTAAACCACCCTTTGGCCCACCACAAACTCTCCTTCATCAGGGATCGAAAGACCTCGGGGATGCTCTTCCGGCAGTTGGTCGAGGAAATGGGGCTGATCCTTGCGGTGGAAAGCACCAGGAACCTGCCCACGGAGTCGGTGGCGGTGGAGACTCCTCTCGAGCGCACCCAGGCGCGACGGCTCCTCCCCCTGGATCCGGTTCTGGTTCCGGTGCTGCGGGCCGGGCTGGGGCTGCTGCCCGCCTTCCTGCAACTCATCCCCACCGCCAAGGTTGGGCATCTAGGGCTCTACCGGGATCATGACACTCTGGTGCCGGTGCCCTACTACCGGAACTTCCCTCCCCTTTTGGAGGAGCGGACTGTTTTTGTGCTGGACCCGATGCTGGCCACCGGGGGCAGTGCCTCTGAGGCTGTGCGTCAGTTGAAGGTGGCCGGGGCGACTCGGATTTCCCTGGTGTCGGTCCTTGCGGCGCCTGAGGGCATGAAGCGGATGGCTGAGGACCACCCGGATGTGCAGGTGGTGGTGGGGGCGCTGGATCGGCAGCTGAACGAGAAGGGGTACATCCTTCCGGGTCTCGGTGACGCCGGGGACCGGATCTTCGGGACGAATTAATTCCGGGGGGACCGCCCGGCCGCTTCGCGACCTCTGCGTCCCCCCGGACCCCCACATGCTTGGCAGGCGGAGCCTGCCGCGCATGTCCGGGAGCCTCTGCAGTCGTGTGCGCCCGGCCGCTGGGCGGCCTCTGCGTCCCTCCGGACCCCGACATGCTTGGCAGGCGGAGCCTGCCACGCATGTCGGGACGCTTTTGTTGGCGTTCGGGACCGCCCGGTCGCTTCGCGGCCTCTGCGATGGGGGGCGGGAGCCCCCCATGCTTTTGCTAGGCGGAGCCTTTGCAGGGATTTGGCTGGCCGCTATGCGGCCTTTCTACCTCATCCTGGCGGGTGCGATCACGACGATGTCCTGGCCCGTCAGTAGTTCGGCGAGGGTCCGGTGATTGCGGGTGAGCACCATGCAGATGAAGGAAAGGGGAAAGACCGTCACGGAGAGCAGGTGGAAGAGGGAGAAGGCCAGGCGGCGTTCGGGCTGAACGGCGCTGAGCTGGAGGCCGAATCGTCCCATCATGGGCGACTGGCCCGTGAGTGCCAGGGGGACCATGACCAGGGTCCAGGACAGGACGAAGTGCATGGGCAGGAGGAAGTGCCACAGCTCGGCGTAGGCCGAACTCAGCGCCCCGGTCTGGATCCAGGTGAAGGCTGCCAACACCAGATTCACGCCAACCATGGCGATGGCTTCCATGAATTCGAGCTTGGCGAGGGGCCAGAAGGAATCGCCATCATCCTTGGACTGGGGCGGGGACAGGATCGGCTGGCTGGGCATCCTGGGCCACTCGGGCAGCGGGTCCATTTCCTCATCCGTCTCCGGGGTCTCCAGGACGACAGGGGCGACCCGGCCCAGGGCGGGCACGGAGATCGCCTGTTGATGGGGGTCCCTTTCCACCTTTCCCTGGAGTGCGCTGGCCTGGAAGAGCAGGGGCCTGGACATGGCAGGCCGGGCCAGTTCGAGTCCACACACTGGGCACTCGAGGGCGAGAGCCGAGAGACGATGATGGCAACTGGGGCAGGTTCTGGCTGGCACGTCTCTACCCCAGCAATTGGATCCAGCTGGCCCGTTCCCCCTTGGGCATGGCCTGGATCTGTTCCAGAAGCCTCAGGCGGCTCAGCCAGACCTTGTCCTGGGGGAAGGCCGCCCTACCGCGGCAGAGGATATCCTTGGCATCCCCCCAGCGCTCCTTGGAGGCGAAGACCTGGGCCTTGGCAAGCCAGACCCTCCCTGCCCGCTGGCGGAAGAGTGCATTCTCCGGGTCCATCCGGAGCAGGCTGTCCATGAGCTTGTCTGCCCCGTCCAGGTCGCCAATCTGGACGAGCTTTTCGAAGTCAGGCAGGGAGTAGGATCCTGAGACCGTGCTGGAAAGGCCTCCCTTGGCACGCTCCAAAAGCTGGCTGGCACTGGCATCCGTGGGCCGGAGACGGACCAGTTCCTGGGCGCGGAAATAGGCCAGTAGGGAATCCTCTCCAAGGGCTCCCTCGGCCTCTTTGCGGATGGCTTCGGGCGACTCCCCCAGTACGGGGATCTGGATGCTCCGGTTCACCGGCGCGAGCACCTCTCCCCGTCTCGAGGCTACGGCGGCGGCGAGGGCCCGGTCCTGGCGGATGCTGTGGATCACATAGGACACGATGATGAGGGCAAAGAATGCTCCTACCGTTGTGAGGAGCACCCGGGGTGACAGAGCCCAGGGGGGCAGGGAGCCCATGCGCAGGAGAGTGTGCAGGGAAATCCCCTTCCGGCTTGCCGCCGACTCCTGTTCGATGAGAGCTGGGGGGGTTACGGAGACGGGTGCAGGGGCTTCCTCCTGGGGGGGCGGAGCCGTCTGGGTGCTCATGGCCTGAGCGGTGGCAAGGGTGCGAGCCTGCTGATAGCCCTGGAGGGCTTGTGGGTCTTCCGGGCGGTGCTGGAGGATGCGCTGGAAAAGATCCCCGGCTTCAGCGAATCGTTGGCCTTGCATCAGTTCCCGGGCGTCCCTGAAGAGCACATCGAGGGGATTGATCTGGGG
>JAFNAB010000160.1 GCA_017859955.1 Holophagaceae bacterium | reverse complement strand
AAGCCCATGATCTACGCGGCTGCCCTCGAAAAGGGGATCACCGCAGGCAGCGTCTGGAGCGACGAAGCCGTCGCCTATGACCGGGGGGATGGCAAGGTATGGAAGCCCAAGAACTACGGCAATGAGCACTTCGGGGAGCTCTCCCTCCACCAGGCCCTGGTCCACTCCGACAACATCATCTCGGTGAAAGTGCTGGATTCGGTGGGAGTGCCGGCTTTTGTGGACTTCGCGGGCCGGATGGGGCTCAGCCTCCATGCCCAGAATGGCCTGTCGCTGGCCCTGGGCACGGATGAGGTCACCCTGAAGGATCTGGCTCAGGCCTATACCCCCCTGGCCAACGGGGGCACCCGGGCCGAGGCTCGGACCATCCTGCGGATCTATGACCGCAGGCGCCAGACCTGGGTTGAAAACCCGCCCCTCACGACGCCCGTGCTCAGTCCGGCGGCCGCCTTCATCACGACCCAGATGCTCAAGGATGTCCTGAGGACCGGCACGGCCAAGGGGCTCAATCGATTCAGCCAGGCCCACGCCTGTGCCGGGAAGACCGGCACCACGGACAACTACATGGACGCTTGGTTCGTGGGTTACACCCCCAACCTGGTGACCGGCGTGTGGGTCGGGTACGATCAGCCCACTTCGGGGGGGAGAGGCTTCACGGGGGGGGCGATCGCCGCCCCCATCTGGGAGAAGTTCATGGAGAGGGCCCTGGCTTCCCGCCCCTCGGGGGACTTTGCCAAACCTGATACGGTCCTGACCCTGAGCATCGATCCCGCCACGGGATTACCTGCCCGGGAGGGCTGCCCGGAAAAGCAGGACGAGTTCTACATCCAGGGGGCCGAGCCCAAGGATCCCTGTGCCCTGCATGAAGGCGAACCCGTGCCCCAGGCGACTTCTGCTCCGGAGGCTCCGGTCATTGCGGCGGATCCGCTTTCCTGAGGCCTCGGAACTCCCGACCAAGGGCCACCGCCCATTCGGGCCCCATGAAGATGAGGGTCATCAAGCAGAGAACGAGCACTACTCCCGTGACAGGTCCCATGGGGACACCTCCCTGATCTGGCCGAGTTGAAAGTTGATGTGGAGGTACAGTGCGGGGCGGTGGCAAAAGGTTCAATGTTGAATTTTCCGACCCAGGCGCCCGAATCTGCTCCCCGGCCATTGCTCAAGACAGGTCTGTCCCTGGCCGTTAAAACCTGGGGGTGATGGGATCGTGGATGAGGGCAGGGATCGGAGAAGGGCAGCGCGCCTGAGCACGTCCGGCGGTCCCTACGGGGTCTCCTTCCGGCAGGAGGGCCGCGACAGCAGGCAGGTCCGGCTTGCCAACATCAGCAGCACCGGCTGTGCGCTGGAGATCCCCATGGAGGAGGCCTGGGACATGGAGATGGGGTCGGTGTTCAGGGACTTCTATCTGAATCACCCGGAACTGCCCTTCGTGCCCTTGCATGCTACCGTTGTGCGCCTCCTGGGGAAGGTGCCGGGCAAGACCAGCGGCTACATCCTGGCGGGGGTGGATTTCACCCTCATCACGCCCCTGGTGCAGGGCCTGATCCAGGCCCATGTGGAAGCGCATCTGCTCGCCGAGGAAGGCTGATCGGATGGCCCACTCCCACTTTGAATCCTTTCGTCACGTGCTGGATCATCTGGATGAATCGGACGCCAGCCACCAGCTGCTCTACTTCCGGGTCCTCCATGCGGCCGGAGTGGAGGCTGTTCCGGAGCTTGCCGAACGGGTGAGGCGGGCCTCGGCCAGTCGGGGCCTCTGTCAGCTCGTCTACGAGTCCGCCTTCTACTACCCTTGGGCCGATTGGGAACCTGTGCTGTCCCGTCTGCTGCGCCATGAGCCGGATCCGCTCCTTTTTGATATCGGCTCCCAGGCTTTGGGGCGCATCGGCGACGCCAATGCTGTGGCATCGCTCATGGAGCTTGCGCGCATCCGCCCCGTTCCGGAGTTCCAGCAGATGATCTCGGGGGTGCTGGCCAAGGCTGACCCGGAACAGGCCTTCCTGCATCATCTGACCGGTCTCATGGAGGGGAGTGCCAACCCGCGGGTCGCCAACGAGGCCGCCAGCCTGATGGAGGATCTCGTGAACGAGACCCACCTGGAAGCCCTTCAGGCCACGGTGCAGCACGCAGACCTCCTGGTCTTCCGCCATGCCATCCGTCTGATCGCCCAGATACCCTCCCGGGCCGCGGCGGACTGCCTGGCGGGACTCTTGGCGGACTACCACCAGGGGGTGCTGGAGGATCGTGAGCTCAAGGAACTCCTCTCCGGCTTCAAGGGCCTGCCTCGAGTCGAGGCGGGTCAGGCTGCGCTCGGCCAGCTGGCCGCCCGGCTTGAGAAACGGGATCCTGGGGGCCCGAAGCTTCTACCTGAGTCCCCCGGGGCTGCGGAGATGGCGACCCTGAAGGAACGGGTGGCAGGTGCCCTTGAGACCTTTCTCTTCCGGGTTCTGGCCGCCGCCCAGGAGAGCAGCCCCACTGCGCTCGGCAAGGTCCTGGGCGAAGTGGCCGAGGAGATCCATCTTCGGGCCAGACGTCTCTCCTTCGCCATGGATCACGGTGCCGAAGGCCTGGCCCAGATGGTCAAGAAGGGCATCTACCCTGTGGAGGAAGCGATCCCGCTCCTGGAGAGGGCCATCCGGGAGAACACCGGCCGGGAAGGGCTGATTCGTGCCTTCGCCCTGATCGTGCCTGCGGAGGCTACGGAGCTCCTGGATCTGGTGATCCAGCACCCCGACGGGGCCATGCGGGCCGTGGCGGTGGAGGCCCTGGGGTTCCGGAAGGAGGAGGCGCTGCGATCCACCTTCCTCAAGGCCTGCCGCGATGCCATCACCGATACGGCACACCAGGCCTTGGTCCACCTGGGACAGCTTTCGGAACCGGAGGTGCAAGGCCGACAGCTCCTCCAGGCTGACAACCTGGTGGAGATCCAGTTAGGCATCACCTTCATCGGCATGCATGGCCTCAGGGGCCTGGGGCCCGAGTTGCTTGATCTGGTGCGGGGCAAGCGGGAGGAAATCGCAATCAAGGCCTTGGGGGCGCTGGCGAGGATCGGGTCCTTGGAGCTATCGCAGGTTCTCCTGGAGTTGCTGCACTCCGGCCAGAGTCCCCAGCTTCAGGTGGCCATGGCCGAGGCGCTTCGAGACATGAAGATCCCCGAGGCCGCTCTGGCGCTGTGCGAGAAGGCCCGGGAACTGAAAAACGCCGAAATCCATGTCATCGCAGCCGAGGCCCTCTGCGGATGTCCCCAGCCCCTGGAGGAAGATGTCGCCGATCAGCTGTTGGCCGAGGTCCAGGCCGCCTGGAATGAAAAGAATCCCTGGCCTCTGCGCCTGCGTCTGGCTCTGGGCTTCAAGGACCTGGTACTCCCCGGGAAGGAGCAGCGGCAGACCCTCACCACCCTAGTCCAGCAGGCCCTCGCCGAGAAACGCCCTCCCAACGTCTGGAGTGCGGAGGAGCAGGCGAAGGTGCAGCAGATCGCCAAGGAATTAGCCAAGCACTAAGCCTCTCCTGAGGCCTTGCGGGCAGCCGATTCGCCAGCCAGCCAGCCGGTTGAAAAGGCGATCTGGAGGTTGAAGCCCCCCGTGTTGGCGTCCAGATCCAGGACTTCTCCAGCGAAGTAGAGGCCCCGCACCCTTCGCGAGGCCATGGTCTTGGGATCGATGTCCTTGAGGGAAACCCCGCCCGCGGTGACGATGGCCCGCTCCCAGCTCCCATGGCCGACCACCTCGAAGCGCCAGTCCTTGAGCAGGTGCAGAAGCTTCTTCCGGAGTGGTGCCGTGATCTGGGACAAGGGCCCGGTGGGCTTCACATGCAGCGCGAGCGTGAAGACCTCGACGAGCTGGGGCGGAAGGAGGGAGCGCAGCAGATCCTGACAGCTTCCACCCTTGCGCGCCTCCATCTCCCGGAGCAGCCTGGCCTCCAGCTTCTGGGGATCCAGGGCCGGTTTCAGGTCGAGGCTCACGGTGACCCGCTGGCCAGCGGCCACGGCATCCACGATCCTTCGGCTCAGCCGCAGGACAATAGGACCATCCAGGCCCTTTTCCGTGAATTCCGCCTCTCCGAATTCGCTGCCCTGCTTCTTTTCCGCGATCCAGAGGCTCAGCTGCACATTCTTGAGACTCAAGCCCTTGGCCCTGGGGAAGCTCGGATTCGTTTCGATGGCCACAAGGGACGGTCTCAGGGGGTCGACCCGGTGACCCGTCTGCTCGGCGAAGAGGAAACCATCCCCCGAGGAGCCGGTGCCGGGGTAGGACCGGCCGCCGGTGGCCACAATGCCGCACTTGGCTTCGATGCGCCGGGGGCCTGCGGTGGAAGCGACCATGAGACCGGCGAAGCCGTTCTCGTCGAGGATCAGCTTCTCCACCCGCGACTGGTGGACGATCTCCACTCCCTGCCGCTTGGCCCAGGCCACCAGGGCTTCGGCCACATCCCAGGCCTTGTCGCTGACCGGGAAGACCCGCTCGCCCCGCTCGGTCTTGGTCTCAACCCCCATCTCCTCCAGCAGGGCGATGAGATCCCGGTTGAAGAAGGCGCCAAAGGCCTGGCGCAGGAATCTCGGTTCGGGGTGGATCTCCTTGAGGTGGTCCTCCAGGGCCTTCATGTTGGTGATGTTGGCCCGGCCCTTGCCGCTGATCCGCAGCTTGCGGGCGGGCTTCTCCATCTTCTCCAGGAGCAGCACGCTCGCCCCCAGCATCGCCGCCCGCCCAGCCGCCAGGAGGCCCGCGGCCCCCGCGCCGATCACCACCAGATCGTAGCTGCTTCGCTTCACGGTTTCGCCGCCCGGAGCACCAACTCCATCCGGCAGCGGGAGCAATCAAAGCGGCACTCCAGCCGGGTGGCGCCGTTCTCCAGGAAAAGGGGGCCCTTGGGTTCCGGCAGACGTTTCCAGGGCTCGGGATTGGCATGCACCGCGCACCAGCCCATCTCGAAACGGAGGCAATGGCGGGTGTTCATCACCACGCGATTGGCGAGGCTGGTCTGGAGCTCCGCCGCAGGTTCCAGGACCCTGGCGCCCATCCGCTCATAAAACGACTTGGCGGCGCGGTTGGAGATGTTCCAGTTGAAGTCGAGTTCCGAGGCCGGCAGGCCCGGTCCGGAGGAGGCGGGACGGCGCCCCTCCCTGGGCCGGGGCGCACTGCGGAGGACCTCCAGGGCCGCTGCAGCATCCCGGCGGAGGGCGTTGAGGCGGGCGACGGGCACGAAAAGGGCCTCGGTCACCTCCAGGTCCGCCAGCTCGAAGGGGGTGCCCCCCAGGCGGCCCAGGGCTTCGCGGATGGCGCGGCCATTGGCCTCGGGATCCCGGGGGGCTTCAAAGCTTCCGGCCAGGGTCGCCTCGGCGCTCAGGCCGGTCTCGTCTTCGAGGCGGAGGCGCACCGCCCCTTCCGGGAAATCCAGCAGCCCCTTCACCGGGAGACGGCGCTCGACCTTGGCGCTCCGCAGGGCCTTGAGCCAGTGGAGGTCCATGTTCCGATGCAGGCGGGTGCCGCGCCGCATCCGGGAGGGGTCCTGCACGAAGATCTGGCGGCCCTCCACCGCATTCACCACGGTGCCCGTCACCTGATCGCCGTCCAGGAAGGCGAGCCCGTCTCCTGGGTGGAGATCCGGTGCCTGATCCAGCACCACCCGATCCCCCTGGATCGAGGCCACGGTGCCGATGGGTTCCCCGAGATGCCCCGCCGAGCTGAAGGTGCCCATGGGCCGGCGTTCCCCCTGGATGCGGTAGGTGGAGAGTCCCCGCTGAAAGGTCTTGGAGGGATCGGGGGTGAAGGCGGGCTTCACGCGGCCCAGGGAAGCCCTGCCCAGGTCCGGTCGCCGGTCCAGGAGGGCATCCAGCCGGAGGCGCAAATGGCTGACCACGTTCTTCACATAGTCCGCATCCTTGAGCCGTCCCTCGATCTTGAAGCTCGTGATGCCGGCGTCCGCCAACCCTTCGAGGTGGCCCGAGAGGTCCAGGTCCTGGATGCTGAGGAGGGGTTTGTTGCGAAGGATCACGGTACCGGAGGCG
>JAFNAB010000159.1 GCA_017859955.1 Holophagaceae bacterium | reverse complement strand
CCCTTCCCCTTCCTGGACTTGGCCGGCCCCCTGGGACTTACTCAAAAACAGTCCGATGACATCCGTCAGAAATTCGAAGCCCATGCCAAGAGCCTGGAGGGCAAACGCAGCGAGGCCCGCAAGGCCCACACGGCACTCATGCAGGCCGTGGGCGATCCCGCCACGAAGCCGGAGCAGCTCAAGGCCCTGGCCGCCAAGGCCTCCCAGGCCCAACTCGATGAACTGCTCGAAGGCCACGCCCTCCTTCAGGAAAGCGCAGCACTGCTGAGCCCCGAGCAGCGGGAGAAGCTGGCCAAGCTGCGCCCGGAAGGCCCCTTCCCCGGTCCCGAAGGACGCGGTGGGCACGGCCATCCCGGCCGCCCCGGACACCCTGGCGGCATGCCGCCACCGCCCCCTCCGGGCATGGAGATGGATGAACCGCCCTGCGGACGACAGTAAGAGGTAAAAGGATCAGGACGAGGGGTGGAGGCACCGAAAGGGCCCCCACCCCTTTTTGTTAGCCAAGCAGGGGACTGGCCTTCCGGATCCTGGCCAGGAGGGCCTTCACTGCAGGGGAGGACTCGAAGCGGCGGTGGAGCACCAGCAGTTCTGAATAGGCCTCGACGCCTTCCAGGGGTACGAAGCGGGCGCCCGGGGTCCGGAGCACACTGGCGGATTCGGGGATCAGGCTCACACCATGGCCTGCAGCCACCAGGCTCATGAGCGTGGCCACGCCCCCCAGGCGGATATGAATAGCAGGCCGGAACCCGGCCTCCCGACAGAGGGTGAGCAGAAGATGGCCCAGGCCCATGCCCGGGGGGTCGTCGAATGTCAGGAAGGCTTCATCCGCCAGCTGGGCCAGGGCCAGCCCGGGGGCGCTCGCCAGGGGATGGGCCTCCGGGAGCACCGCCACGATCCGCTGGCTGGCCAGAATGAAGGTGCTCAGTTCCTCCGGAAGATTGGGGGACAAGGGGCCACGGGCGATGCCGATGTCCAGGCGATGGGCCTGAAGCCCCTCGATCTGGGGGAGGACCGCCATTTCGTGGAGTTGGAGCTGGACCCCCGGATGCTCCAGATCGTGCTGTCGCAAGAGCAGTGGGAAGGTGGGGCGGTACATCACGCTGCCCACAAAGCCGAGGTCGATGCTTCCGGCCTCGCCCCGGGCGGTCTCCCGGGCCACACGCGCAGCCTTTTCCGCAGAGGCCAGAGCCTGTCTGGCCTCCGCCAGGAAGGCAGTGCCGGCTTCCGTCAGCTCCACCCGACGGTTGGCCCGCCGGAAGAGGAGGACGCCGAGCTGGTCCTCCAGTGTCCTGATCTGCTGGCTCAGGGCAGGCTGGGCGATGCCCAGCTTTTCCGCGGCCCTGGCAAAGTGGAGCTCCTCGGCAGCGGTGGTGAAGTAGCGGAACTGACGGAAATCCAAGGTGGCCCCAAAATCGATAAGCAAAAGTTATCAAAATTGCCAAAGTAATACAATTGATTGAATTTTACAGGCCCGGATAATCCAAATCAGTTCTTTTATTGTTTTTCGCCGCACTGCGTGTAATTTGCAGGCGGAATTCTCCGTCGCTTTCTATCAAAAGGAGGTTGGAAGTGAATGCAACCTTGAACCAACTTGCCGGGATCGTAGGGCAGGCCGGTGTCTCCATGACCCCGGAAAGCCTCGCCGCCTACGCGTCCGATAGCAGTTTCGCCACGCCGATGAAACCGGCGGCGGTCGTGAAGGTCCAGAGTGCCGAGCAGGTCGAGGCCCTGGTCAAGTGGGCCAACCAGACCCAGACCCCCCTCGTGCCCGTCAGCTCCGGCGCCCCCCACTACAAGGGTGACACCGTGGCCGAGATGCCGGGATCGGTGATTGTGGATCTCAGCGGCATGAAGAAGATCCTCAACATCAACCGCCAGCAGCGCATGGCGGTGGTGGAGCCCGGCGTGACCTACGGCGAGCTCCAGGCCGCCCTGGCCAAGGAGGGCATGTGCCTCTCCATGCCCCTGGCCCCCCGGGCCACCAAGTCCGTGGCCGCCAGCGTCCTGGACCTGGAACCCCGACTCAATGCCCTGCACCAGTGGAACTACACCGATCCCCTGCGCTGTACCGAAGTCACCTGGGGCGACGGCAACCGCATGTTCACGGGCGAGGCCGGAGCCGGCCCCCGGGATCTGGAGAAGCAGTGGGCCGCCCAGAAGTGGCAGGTGAGCCCCACGGGCCCCAACATGCTGGACTTCTACCGCCTCCTGACGGCCTCCCAGGGCACCATGGGCATCGTCACCTGGGTGTCCCTCCGCTGTGAGGTCCTCCCCCAGGTCGAGCGGGCCTACCTGGCGCCCGCCGCCAAGCTGGAGGATGTCAACGAGTTCGTCTACAAGACCCTCCGGGTGCGCTTCAGCGACGGTCTCTTCGTGATGAACGGCGCGGCCCTGGCCTCCCTGGTGGGCGGCAGTGCCGAGGAAGTGAAGGCCCTCAAGGCCGAGCTGCCTGCCTACGCTGCGGTGGTCAACGTCGTGGGCCGCGAACTGCTGCCCGAGGACCGGGTCCAGGCCCAGGAACAGGACATCGCCGAGATCGCCCAGGCCTGTGGCCTCCAGTTGATGCCCAGCGTCCCCGGTCTCCGGGCCGAACAGGTCCGCGCCAAAGCCTTCGCGCCGTCCCAGGTTCCCTTCTGGAAGGAGACCGCCAAAGGCGCCTTCCAGGACATCTTCTTCACCACCACCCTGGACCGCACGCCCGAATTCATCGAAGCCGTCCAGAAGCTGGCCATCGCCGCCGGGTACCCCGTGGAAGACATCGGTGTCTACATCCAGCCCATCAACATGGGCGTAGGCTGCCACTGCGAATTCACGCTGCCCTACGATGCCGCTTGCGCCAAGGAAACCGCCCGCGCCAAGAAGCTCTTCGCCGACGCCAGCGAGACCCTCGCCTCCATGGGTGCCTATTTCTCCCGTCCCTACGGCATCTGGGCCCGGCTCCAGCTCAACAAGGACGCCCAATCCACCATCGCGATCAAGAAGGTCAAAGGGATCTTCGATCCCAACGGCATCCTGAACCCCGGAAAGCTCAGCGTCTAAAAGAGGAGACTGAACATGGCATTGCAAGATTTCAGGCCCATGCAGGAACGCTGCAGCAACTGCCTCAACTGCAGGTGGGTTCCCTTCGACAAGCTCAAGAGCGACCGCTTCGGCGAAAACTGCCCCAGCATCGCCTACAACAACTTCATGACCTACTCCGCACGTGGCCGCTTCCAGCTGGGCCAGACCATCCTGGACGGCGATGCGGACTACTCCGAGACGGTAGTGGATGTGGTCCACAGCTGCACCGCCTGCGGTTCCTGCGACGTGACCTGCAAGGTCTGCCGCTACAACCTGGAACCCCTGGAGCACAACATCGAGCTCAAGGTCGATGCTGTTGAGAAGGGCAAGACCCTGCCCGCCCAGGCTGGCATCATGGCCGCCCTCAAGCAGGAACAGACCATGATCCCCGGTTCCAAGAAGGCCCAGCGCCTGGATTGGGCCAAGGGCATCCAGGTCAAGGACCTCTTCAAGGACAAGGCTGAGGTGGCCTTCTACCCCGGTTGCAAGTACAGCTATGACCCCAAGCTCCAGAAGGTGGCCCAGGCCGCCCTCAAGCTCCTGATCGATGCCGGTGCCGATGTGGGCATCATGGGCAATGCCGACGCCTGCTGCGGCGGCCGCGCCCTGCAGATGGGCTTCCGCGCCGAGTTCACGGAGCGCGCCGAGGCCAACATCAAGGCCTTCAACACGGCTGGCGTCAAGGTCATCGTCACCCCCTGCTCGGACTGCTACCACGCCCTGAAGCGGCAGTACGCCAAGCTGGGCCTGGCCATCGAGGTGCTCCACACCGTGGAATACCTGGACCGCCTGATCGAGGAAGGCAAGCTCAAGTTCACCAAGCCCGTGAACATGACCGTCACCTACCACGATCCCTGCCACCTGGGCCGTCTGGGTGAGCCCTTCGTCCCCTGGGAAGGCACCGAGAAGAAGATCATGAACCAGGTCCACACCTGGTCGCCCAAGCGCCCCCGCTACAACGGCGCCTACGGGATCTACGACGCCCCCCGGAACGTCCTGGCCGCCATCCCCGGCCTCCGCCTAGTGGAAATGGACCGGATCCGCGAATACGCCTGGTGCTGTGGCGCCGGCGGCGGTTGCAGCCAGACCCTTCCCGAATACTCTGCCTGGACCGCCAGCGAGCGCATCACCGAGGCCAACACCACCGGCGCCGAAGCCATGGTGACCGCCTGCCCCTGGTGCGAAGCCAACTTCATGGGCGCCGTGGACGAGCACGGAAAGTCCATCCAGGTATTCGACATCATTGAACTCGTTCAGCAAGCGCTCTGAGGTGACCCATGGCATTGACGGCTGAAATCTATCAAGCATTCGAAGATGTGGTGGGGAAGAAGAACATCTCCCAGGACAAGGGGGTGCTCGAGAGCTACCGCTGCATCACCTCCCAGTCCTCGGCCCACTACGGCCCCTACGATCACAAGACCCCCCTGCCCCAGGCGGTTGTCCTGCCCGGCAGCACGGAAGAGGTCCAGAAGATCATCAAGCTCTGCAACAAATACAAGATCCAGTTCAAGGCCTCGACCACCTTCTGGTCTGCCATGGGCTTCATCGGTTCCGAGAACGCCATCCAGCTCGACATGCGCCGGATGAAGGGCATCGAGATCGACGAAAAGAACATGATCGCCGTGGTGGAACCCTACGCCATCGGCGCCGTGGTCCAGGTGGAGGCCATGAAGGTCGGCCTCAACTGCAACATCCCCGGCGTGGGCTGCAGCAGCTCCGTGGTGGCCAGCACCGCTGGCTGGGTGGGCTTCGGTCCCACCTCCATCTCCATGGGCGTGGCCGGTGAGAACATGCTGGGTGCTGAGTGGGTCCTGCCGGACGGCGAGGTTCTCCGCACCGGCTCCCTCGGCGCTGGCGCGGGCTGGTTCAACGGCGAAGGCCCTGGCCCCAGCACCCGTTCCGTCCTCCGCGGTTTCCAGGGCACCACCGGCACCATGGGCGTCTGCACCAAGGTGGCCATCCGCCTCCACCCCTGGCCCGGCCCCACCACCATCCCGACGCGTGGCCAGACCCCCGCCTACAAGGCGAGCCTCCCCGACAACTTCAAGTGCTACACCCTGTGCTACCCCTCCTGGGAAGCCTGGGCCAAGGGCGCCGCCCTGCTGCACGAAGCCGAAATCGTCTACCTGGGCCACCGCCAGTTCAACATGTTCGGCCGGGACATCAAGGCCGCCATGCTGCGGATCCTCAACGACCCCAATGGCCAGCTCGCCGATCTCGAAACCCTGCTCCAGGACCCTGAGCTCAAGAAGCAGAACGAGCTCATGAAGATGGACATCCAGGTCGTCCTGGCGGGCATGACCGCCCGGGACATCGCTTACAAGGAGAAGGTCCTCGACCGTATCCTCGAGCTCTGCGGCGGTTGGAAATCCGAGATGATGCTGGAGAAGGACATGCAGGATTACGTCCTGCTCTACCTCCTGCGCCTGGGCCACAAGAACCTCAACTACACCCTCTGCGGTTCCTACGAGGGCAACTACGGTCTCTCCTCCAACGTCTTCGTGGCCACGGCGGTGATCGAGGAAGCCTCGGAGCTGAAGGACAAGTGGGCCAAGACCCACACCACCATCGCCGACACCGGCGGCGACTCCGACATGGGCAGTCTGTCCATCCTCGGCGGCGGCGGCGCCATGGGCTGGGAGTTCTTCGTGAACTTCGACGCCTACGACAAGGCCTCCATCCAGGGCACCAACGACTTCATCGACGAGACCCAGAAGTGGATGTTCGCCAAGGGTCTGGGCGTCGACATGGGCCGCTGGAACCAGGACATCCGTCGCAAGGACGGCCTCAACTTCACCCAGGAAGAGCACGACGCCATGTATGTCAATGCCGCGCAGCCCCTGGTCTTCGCCTACCAGTGGAAGGTGCGTGAGGCTGTCAATCCCAACCACCTCGGCGGCAGCTACTACCGCACCCTCACGCCTTCCAAGATCGGCCTGGCCTAGCCAGGGCTCTGCTTC
>JAFNAB010000224.1 GCA_017859955.1 Holophagaceae bacterium | reverse complement strand
GCAGGTAGCAGTTGCGGACGTAGTCCATGACCATGCGGTCCGCGCTGAAGCGCCAGGCCAGGGTGCGCATGGAACGCTTGACCCGCTGCAGCCAGCGCCTCGGAACTCCGTTGGCATCCCGGTCGTAGTACATGGGGACGATGACATTCTCCAGAAGCTGGAAGAGGGCCTCGGCATCCCGCTGGTCCTGAACCTCCTGGTCGGCGTGGATCTCGCCGTTGCCGATGGCGAAGCCGTTCTCACCGTCGTAGGCCTCGGCCCACCACCCATCGAGGATGGAGATGTGGAGACCGCCGTTCATGATGACCTTCATGCCGCTGGTGCCGCAGGCCTCCAGGGGGCGGCGGGGATTGTTGAGCCAGGCGTCCACGCCCTGGTAGAGGTTCCTGCCCACGTGGATGTTGTAGTTCTCCACGAAGACGATGCGGTTGCGGAAACGGGGCTCCTCCAGGAAGGCTCCCACCCGCTGGATGATGGCCTTGCCGGGGCCATCGGCGGGGTGCGAGCGCCCCGCGAAGACTAGGTTCACGGGCCGCTCGGGATTGTTGACCAGGCGGTCCAGGCGATCCGGGTCCGTGAAGAGCAGGTCCGGGCGCTTGTAGGTGACGAAGCGCCGGGCGAAGCCGATGGTCAGGGCCTCCGAGTCCAGGGGGGGCGGGTCGATGGGGGGCAGGCCAACCCGGGCGTTGACCCGGGCCACCCTTTCCCGGATGAAGCGGATGGTGCGGGCCTTGAGGACCTGCTTGGTCTCCCAGAATTCCGCGCTGTCCATGTACTCGAGCTTGGTCCACATGTCCGGACGGGCGATGGCCTCCATCCAGGTGTTCCCCAGGTGGGATTCCAGGAGGTGGTTGATCTCCTGGGCCAGCCAGGTGGGCACATGGACGCCATTGGTGATGTGGCCGATGGGCACCTCGTCCACGGAACGGTCGGGCCACATGTGATGCCACATCTGCCGGGAGATCTCGCCATGGAGGGCGCTGACACCGTTGGCGCGCCGGGAGAGCTTGAGGGCCAGGACCGTGGGCAGGAAGGGGGAGGCCAGATCCCCGGAATTCACTCTGCCGAGGCCCAGGAGCTCCTCGATGGAGATCTTGAGGCCATCCGCCATAGGCTTCAGGTGCAGGCCTGCCAGATCCGCAGGGAAGCGGTCATGGCCTGCCTCCACGGGGGTATGGGTGGTGAAGACCGTGGCGGCGGCGCTTTCCTTCAGGGCCCGATGGGGTTCCAGGCCGTCCTGCTGGACCCGGTGCCGGGCCCGCTCCAGGATGGCGAAGGCGCGGCCCGATGGGGTTCCAGGCCGTCCTGCTGGACCCGGTGCCGGGCCCGCTCCAGGATGGCGAAGGCGCTGTGCCCCTCGTTGAGATGGTAGACGCTGGCGGTGATGCCGAGGGCCCGCAGGGCGCGGCTTCCGCCCACACCCAGGAGCAGTTCCTGCTGGATGCGCATTCGGAGGTCACCGCCATAGAGACGGGCGGTGATGCCCTGATCCTCTTCAGTGTTTGCCTCATCCCGGCTGTCCAGGAGGATGAGGCGGACCCGGCCCACATGGGCCTCCAGAACCTTGGCCCAGACGGTGCGGCCCGGCATCTCGACGCAGACCCGGGCGGGCACCCCCTCCGGGGTGAGGGCGGGCCAGACGGGGAGATCGGAGAGGTCCACTGGCTCCCGCACGTCATGCTGCCAGTAGCTGGCGTCCAGCTCCTGGGTGGTATAGCCCTCGTGGTAGAGGAGCCCCACACCCACCAGGGGAACCCCCAGGTTGGAGGCGCCCTTGATGTGGTCCCCCGCCAGGATGCCCAGGCCCCCGGAATAGATGGGGATGGATTCGTGGATGCCGAATTCCATGCAGAAGTAGGCTACGGGGCGGCTGTTGAGGGTGCCTGCGTGGACCAGGCCCCAGGTGGTGACGGGATTGAGGTAGTCCTCGAGCTGGCGGAGGGCCCGGTCCGTGCGGATCTGGATGTCCACCTCGGCGGCCCGGCGGTCCAGGAAGGCGCTGTCCACGCGCTTGAGGATCTGCACGGGGTTGCGGTGGGCGTCGTGGTAGAGGTCGAAGTCGATATCCCGGAAGATGGCCCGTACTTCGGGTCTCCAGGTCCACCAGAGGTTCTGGGTCAGGTTTTGCAGCTTCTGCTTGAGCACTTCCATGGAACTCGCTCCTCAGGTTGCTGGGATTGACGCTGGAATCAGGAGTCTATAACACTCCGGTCTGGTCCTGGGATGCTTTCGCGTCCCGGACTATTCCTGGCACTGGTCGGGATGCAGGAGCATCCAGACCCTCAGGGTCTCGGTGGCGCTCCAGGCCTGGGCATCACAGCCCCGGGGGGTGTGGGGGGCATCGCCATCCAGGATCTCGGGGAGGTGGCCACTGCACCCCTCCGTCATCAGACGGTCACAGGTGCCCAGGTAGTCCCGGGCGGCTGCCACGGCCCGGGGGGCGAAGTCCCAGGCCCGGGCCATGGCCGAGGCCGCGAAGGCCGCCCTCGCGAAGCACGGGCCGAACGAGCTGCCCTCGACCCCTCCGGTGAGCGCCTGGAGGCGGATCGTCGCCCAGTTCGCGAACCCCATCGTCCTCACGCTGCTGGTCGCCGCGGTGGTCGCGACGGTGAACGGCGCGAGCAGCAACGCCGAGGCGAGCTTCCTCGTTCGCTACGGCGACGCCATCGCCATCGGCCTCATC
>JAFNAB010000158.1 GCA_017859955.1 Holophagaceae bacterium | reverse complement strand
GCGCACCACCCGCATCGGCCTGGGCCTCCCCATCGGCAGCGACCTGGAGTATGCCGACGAACTGACCTTGGACCGGGCCATGGAAGGGCGCAGGCCGGTGTAGTCCATACGCAACCGGTCAGGTATTTCCTCGGGTACGGTTGTAGTCGGCCAGGGTGGCGTAGAAGGCCTCCAGGTTTCCCTGGGGCGTACCGGGGGGAACGTCACATCCGGTGGAGAGCATGAAGTTCCGGTGTGTATAGGTGCGGAAGAGCAGTTCAGAGACCTTTTCCCTTACCAATCGGGGCGTTCCCATCCGCATGACATTGGAAGGGTCGATATTGCCGCAGGCCACCACATGCGGCGGAACCTGGGGCAGGATGTCCAGCATGTCCACGGCATTGCCAAAGTGAAGCACCCGGCTGTTGGTCCCCAGCATCCCTGACACCTGCTTGGTGGCAGGGCCGCAATTGTGCAGCACCACGATGAAGTTCTCGTCCTGCACCTGGTCCACCATGTAGCGGATGTAGTTGTACGCGAAGGTTTTCGACATGGCCGGGGAGAGGAGCCCCGCTGTGGGCTCGGCCATGACCACGCCGTGGGCCCCCACGGTCTTGAAGGCCCGAATATATTCCAGGATATATTCGGTGCACTTGGAGAGGAGCATGTGGACCATTTTCGGATGGCGGCGCACCTCGACCATGATCTGGGTGACATCAAAGAGGCGTCCCGCCAGGGAAAAGGGGCCGATGACCCCGCCGAAGGTAGGGCGGTCGGTGATGTGCTTGGCGCAGAGGCGGGCGGCTTCCAGGTAGGCCATGGTTCGTTTCAGCCCTGGTCTTGCCCGCGGGAGGGCGCGGATGCCCTCCATGCCCTTGATGATGGGTGCCGTCACCGTGGGGGCCTCATGGTCCGAGAACTTCACCGGACTGCCGAAGGTTTCTGCTTCGGCGGAAAGGTCCATGATGGTGATGGCCGCCGCCGATGGATACTTCGCGCATAGGGCCTGGACGCACTCGAACTGGACCTGTCCATTACTGATCAGGTCCATGATCTTGGCCCCCGTGAGGTCAGCCCCGGGGTAGGTGACAATGGGGAGGGCCATCCTTTCCGGAGAGGCCAGCAGTCCATCCACCCACTCCGTCATGTTCCGTTTCATGGCCGACCTCCAGGGCAAGTTTTTTCGAGTTTGGCGCAAGTATAGTCACTGCCCTGGAGATGCGAAGTTCTTTCTCTGATTCCTGGCGGAAGCATCTAGCACCTACATTGTGGGAGATCCACAGGAGTGTGCCCCCGAGATATCCATCGAGGCTTCGGGTTTCTGCGCCCTGCGCAGAAACCCGAAGGGCACACAACCCCAGGCAGGTATGACCCTTTCGATCTGGAGACCCCGGACGGTGGGCCCTGCCCCCTAGTAAAAACATATTGAGATTGATTCTCATTTTCACTACATTCAATCCAATGCGGGTCGGCCCCATGCCTCGCCTAGCGCGGCGAGGGTTTGGCAGGCGAGGGTTCCTCATTGACTTGCCAAGTAGAACTGATTTACATTCTCAACCCAACACCGTCCCCCAGTTTCGGGTGTCGGCCTCCCCTGGAGTCAACATTGCTCTTCCGCCAGACCGGACCCATCCTCGGTTTTTCCTACCTCTTGGTCCTCCCCCTTTCAGCCACCACCAGCACAGTTGAATCCCCCCTGCCCCTCTTGATGACAGGCATTGTCCGGGACACCTCCGGACTGGCCATTGAGGCAGTGCGCGTGGTAGCCCTCCAGGGAGATCGGGAGATTCTGGCCCAGAGCGATGGGCGCGGGACATTCCGGCTGGAACTTGGGCCCGGGGCCTGGACCTGCGTCCTCTCCAAGGAGGGATTCATCGAACGCCGGGTCTCGTTGACGCTCAAGGAGGGCGATAGGCTCTTCCTGAAACGTTTCAAACTGGAGGCAGTCTCCGGCGCCCGCGTGGAGGTCTATGCCCAGGGCGATGAGGTCACCTCCCTCCGGACCCAGATCCCGATGCTGGAGGTACCCCAGGCCATCCAACTGGTGGACCAGACCCTGATCCAGAACACAGGAATTACGCGCATGGACAAGGTTTATGACCACGTCAGCGGCATCAGCCGCCAGAACAGCTTCGGGGGCCTTTGGGACAACTATGCAATCCGGGGCTTCTCCGGCAACGTAAACACAGGGCCCAACGTGCTCCGGAACGGATTCGCAGGCAACCGTGGCTTCAATGCCCCCCGGGACATGGCCGCCGTGGAACGCCTGGAGGTTCTCAAGGGGCCCAGTGGGGCCCTCTATGGCAGCGGCGAGCCCGGCGGCATCCTGAACATCATCACCAAGAAGCCCACCTTCAGTTCCACCCACTCCCTGGATCTGAACGTCGGCAGCTTCGGCTTCCGCCGGGCAGCCCTCGACTCCACCGCTCCCCTGGCAGAAAACGTCGCCTACCGCCTCAACCTGGCCGCAGAGGAGCGGGACAGCTTCCGGGACCACATCCACAGCGATCGCCTTGTCGTGGCTCCCACACTTTCCTGGATCATCTCCCCCAACACCCTCCTAAACTACGAGATGGAGTATCTGCGCCACAGGGCCCCCCTGGACCGCGGCGTGGTGGCGGTGGATGGCGATGTGGAGGCTCTGCCCATCGAGCGGTTCCTGGGGGAGCCCCAGGACGGGGATATCCGGATCGGCAATACCACCCACCAACTGACCCTGGAGCACACATTCTCCGCAACCTGGAAGGGCCGGGCAGGGGTCTCTCACCGCGGCACGGACCTGGAGGGATTCTCCACGGAGGTGCGCGCCAGCAATCCCCTGCTCTGGGCCACCTCGTACCCCGTTATCCGCCGGGAGAGGCGCTACCGGGACTACGCATCCGAGGACACTAGCTTCCAGGCGGAGGCCTCGGGGCGTGCGGAACTGGCAGGCAGGACCCACGAGTTCCTTCTCGGTGGGGACGCCTATGTCTTTCACCTGAATCAGTTCATGTCCCGCTGGCGCCCTTCGTCCACCTACGGGATCAATATCTTCAACCCGGTCTACGGGGAAGTACCCGGCACCCTTACCCCCTCCACGGATACCCGTGAGCGCCAGCACAACACCGGTTTCTTCGCCCAGGATCAGGTCGCCCTTTCCACCGGTTGGCGTCTCATGGTGGGGCTGCGCATGGACCTCTACCGACAGCGCCTCCACAACGACCTTACGGATTCCACGACCCAGGCTTCAGAGAACGTCATCACCCCCCGCCTGGGCCTGACTTGGCTGGCCTCCCCCAGCATGTCCTTCTATGCGATGTACAGCGGCGGCTTTGCCCCCAATGCCGGGGTGGACGCCCAGGGAGCAGCTTTCCCCAGCGAGCGCAGCCGGGCCCAGGAGCTGGGCTTCAAGCTAGACCGTCCTGGTCGCCACCTGACCCTCGCTCTCTTCAACATCGACAAATCCAACATCCTCACCACGGACCCCAGCTCCGCCAGTGATTCCATCGCCGCGGGCAAGGCCAACAGCCGGGGCCTGGAGCTTGATGCCCGCGTGAAACTGAGCGAGCGGGTCAAGGGGCAACTCAGCTACGCCTATACCCGCACCCGAATCGCCGAAGACAGCAACGCCGCCATGGTGGGGGTTCCCCTCATCAACACCCCCCGCCACTCGGGCAGCGCCCTGCTGATGTACGAGCAGCCCCTCTCCGATACCAGCGGCTATGGCTTCGGAGGCGGAGTCACCCATGTGGGCACCCGCTCCGGCAACAGCGTCGGCACCTTTGAACTCCCGGCCTACACCACCGTCCAGGCCATGGCCTATTGGCAGGTGAGCAAGCGCCTGCGTCTCTCTGGACAGGTGGACAACCTCTTCCAGGAGCAGTACTACGCCAGTTCCTACGACATCTGCTGGGTGACCCCCGGAAGCCCTCGCTCCTTCAGCCTCAGCTGCCGCTACCAGTATTGATGCAAGCCGCCCCTATGCCCCAGACCCCCTCCAGGCTCCCCAGCATTGATCTGCTGCGGGGAGGGGTCATGGTCCTCATGCTCCTGGACCATGTCCGGGAGACCTTCTTCCTGCACCAGCAGCTGAGCGACCCCATGACCCTGCCCGGGACCTCCCCGATGCTCTTTTTCTCCCGGGTGGCCGCCCACTTCTGCGCCCCGGCCTTCATCTTCCTCGCGGGTCTCTCGGCCTGGCTCTGGAAGCATCAAGCCGAGGGCAGCCCCAGACCCCTGGGGGGCTTCCTCGTCAAACGGGGCCTGCTGGTTCTGGGTCTGGAGCTAACCATGGTCAGCTTCGCATGGACCGGCCGGATGCCGTGGATGATCTACCTCCAGGTCATGTGGGCCATCGGCATCGCCATGCTGGTACTCGCCGCTGTGCATGTCTGGCCCCGTTGGCTCCTGCTCACTCTGGGACTCGCCCTGGCGGGGGGGCACCACCTGTTGGCCCAGGCAGGGGATCCCGGCGATCTCCTCTGGTCCATCCTCCTCCACCGGAACACCCTTTACCAGGGGGGTTCCTGGGGCATCCGTCTCAGCTACCCGGTGCTGCCCTGGATCGGGGTCATCCTGCTCGGCTACTGCGCCGGCCCCCTCTTCGGGGGTGGGATGACGCCCCCCCGACGCATCCGGAGTCTGGCGTGCATGGGCTTCGGCTGCTGGAGCATGCTTCTCCTGATCCGAAGCTCCAATCTCTATGGTGAGAGCGCCCCCTGGAACCTCCACCAACAGCCGCTCCTCAGCCTCATGGGCTTTCTGAATTTCACCAAGTATCCACCCTCCATGAACTTCCTCCTCCTGGGGCTCGGTGGAACACTCCTGGCCTTGGCCCTCCTGGAACGCTTTCCCATCCCCGGGATCCGCTGGCTCGGGACCTTGGGCTCGGCCCCACTCTTCTTCTACCTCATGCACCTCTACCTCCTGCTGGGGCTCCAGCACCTAGCCCAGTTCCTCGCGGGCAAAGCCGAGCGCTTTCACTTCGAGGCCATCTGGCAGCTTTGGCTGACCACCCTACTTCTGCTCCCGCCCCTCTGGGCCGCCTGCCGAGGATTCAAGGCATTCAAGCGGCGGCACCCCAGCCCCTGGCTGCGTTACCTCTAGCCATCCCCCACCAGGACCATGGACCTGGACTGAGATCGAGGGCAGGACTCGATCCGCCGCGGCAACCTGCTCGTTACGTTACCGGACGCCCTGGCTCTCTATGTAGCGGGGGGCGGAGCCCTCTGGTATACAATCCAGAGCTCCAAAGCCCGCCAGGGTGTTATCGAAATTCTTACAATTCAATCGTGGCTGCGGCGGCGAGAAAGATCACAGGAGTTCCCATGGCATGGAAACACTTGGCCCTTAGCGCCATCCTGGTGGCCCCTGTCCTGTCAGCCCAGGCTCCTGGATGGATCCAGTCCCCGTTGACCGTGTTTCCAGGGCACACCTATCTCACCGGCTATGGACTCTCCGAGGCCAAGGGCTCCGAGGCCCAACGCCTGCGTGAGGCCCGGACCATGGCCCGCCAGGAACTGGCCGCAACCCTTCGGGTGAGGGTCCAATCGGAATACACCAGCGCCACGGCCCACACCAGGAAAGAGGGCACCCAGTTCGTCCAGAACCTTGTGCAGACGCGCTCGGACCTGGAACTGGAGGGCCTGGATCGCCTGGAGACATACATTGATCCCAGCACAGGAACCGTCCATGCCCTGGCCGTATTGGAGAAGGGCCGAGCCGCTGCCCTCCTGGGAGAGCGACTCCGATCCCAGGGGCAGGAGGCTCGATCGGAATTCCAGAGGGCCAAGCTCCACAAGGATCTGGAAGGCCTATTAAGGGTACGCGGCCTCCTCAAGCGCATCCGGGAGGGCGAAGGGCTGATGCGGGTCAACCTGCGGGTGATGATCGACCGGATCGTCTACGGCCAGAGCCGTTTCTCCAGCACCTTCGGCGCCTACCTGGAGCAGCGCCTGGGGGAGCGCCTCCTGAAGTTCGACGGAATCCAGATCCTGGACCGGGCTCTGGCCTCCCGGGCGGGCGCCCCCCTCCAGGCCCAGGCCATGCTCCATGGCACCTACCTCGAAATGGGCGACGAAGTCTCCCTGCTCCTTAAAGCCACCGCATTGGGGGGCGAGGAGCTGGCCAGCAGCCAGGTCCGCCTGCCCAAGGCCTGGATTCAGAAGGCTGGCCTCCGGCTGCTTCCGGAGAACCACCTGGAGGCGGCTCAGAGCCTGGCCATTCTGGATACCCAGGTGGAGCCCTCGGACCTGAAGATCAACCTGCAGCTGGATCGGGGCGACGGGGGCATCTACCGCCAGGATGAGCGGCTCTACCTCTTCCTGCGCACCAGCCGGGATTGCTACGTCCGCGTCATCTACCAGCAGGTGGACGGCACCAGGGTCCAGGTCTTCCCCAACCAGTACCACCCGGACTATCGGGTGAAGAAGGAGGTGCTGACCCGCATCCCCGCCGAGGGGGACCGTTTCGACCTGAGGGTATCTGAGCCCTTCGGCAGCGAGATCGTCAAGGTCTTCGCCAGCACCGAACCCTTCGAGCTGGCCCCGACGGCCATCGCCCAGGAGGGCCCCTTCGCCCGCCTGGACAGCAGCCTGCAGGCCATGACCTCCCATTTCCGCGGCATCAAGTTCACGGGGCGGTAGCTCAGCTGGGAGAGCGTCGCGTTCGCAATGCGAAGGTCGGGAGTTCGATCCTCCTCCGCTCCACCAAAAAAGGCACTGAGAGATCAGTGCCTTTTTTGTATTAAGTCGACGCGATCCTCATACTGGGGGGAAGCACTGACTAGGTGCGAAACTCGGCCACGGTGGCCGCCAGGTTCTCGGCGATTCGGGCCAGATGTTCGGCGGTCCGGTTGACCTCTGCCACGGTCAGGGAAAGTTCAGTGGAGGCCGCGGCGCTCTGTTCCGTGGCCATGGAACTGGAGTGAACCTGGCTGGCCACTTCATCCGAGGTCCGGCTCTGCTCCTCGGTCGCCGTAGCGATCTCCCGCGAAGCCGCAGCCACAGCCTTGATGTTCTCCTGGATGGTGCGGATCGTCAGATCGGTACCTTCCACCGTACGGATGCCCTCCCGCATGGCCCCTTCGGTCCGCGCGATGAGATCACCGATCTGCCGGGCCGCCTGGGCGCTCCGCTCCGCAAGCTTGCGGACCTCCTCGGCCACCACGGCGAAGCCCTTGCCATGCACCCCGGCCTTTGCCGCCTCGATGGCGGCGTTGAGGGAGAGGAGATTGGTCTGACGGGCGATGTCCTGGATGACGGCCACGGCCTTCACCATCTGATGGGTCGCCTCCCGGATTTCCTGCATGGCGCCCACCGTCGCGGCCCCCTGCTCAACCCCTTCAGCCGTGGCCTGGACCACAGTTTCCGTCCGCACGCCACTGGCTCGGATATTCTCCGCCACCTCCTGAATGGAGGCCGCAAATTCGGTCACGGCCGCCGAGGTCCGCTCCGAGGCCTGTCGCTGGCCCTCCGCTGACTTGGCAATGTCGTCGCTGGCCCGCCCGACCTCGCTGGCCGTGGCAGACAGCTCGGTGGCCCCGCTGGCGACCTGGCTGCTGGCATCCCGAAGCTGAGCGAAGAGCCCCCGGAAGCGCTCCAGGAGGCTATTGAAATCCCCAGCCATCCGCCCAAGTTCATCGGTCGAAGCAACCGGGATGCTGCGCGTGAGATCACCCGCGACCATGCGCTCCATGCCCCCGGACACATCCCGGATGGCCGTGAGGATCCGACCCAGGATGGCCCGCGCCGTGACGATCCCCGCCACAAGGCCGATCACCAGCAGGAGGGTCTGCAGAATCCCGCCCCGACGCACGACCGCAGCCATGGCCGCCTCTTCGCGGGCCCGGAGTCCATCGGACTCCTTTTGAAGGGAGGCGGCGAGTTCCCCCATCGCAGCCACCATGGGCCTGTCCATCCCCTTCACGCGGCTGTCCACAAGCCTGTACGCGAGGGGGTCTCCGGGCTTCCAGGCGGCCAGGGCCTCCCGGTATTTCAGGCCGAGCAGCTTATGCTCCTCAATGGTCTTGAGGGAGGGGGCGGGGCTGATTCTGAGCCCCTCCATCTGCCGGGCCAGCGCCTGGAGGTCCTCCTGAACCTTCGCCTCCGCCTTCTCAAAGGCACCCCGGTATTTCGCCATCATCACCGGATCATGCCCCCGAAGTAGCAGATCCTTCCATTCCTGCACTTGCCCCTTGAAGTCCACCTGAGCCTGGCGCGTCGAATCTCCGGCCTTGGCCACGGAGATGAGGGTGGAAGCCAGTTCACGGGCCTGGGCGGTCTGGCGCGAAGAGACCCAGTAGGCGAGCCCCCACAGGAGCAGCGCAATAGCCATTAGACCACCCGCCAGCCCCCAAAGCTTCCCCCGGACTCCGATCTGACCTAGCACCCCTGATTCCATGCCCCCCGCCTCAGGTCCTAGTCGTCCATTCCTGGGAAAAGTTGATTTTCATCAGCCCATCTCCACCCTCGAACCCGCCGGGCCCTTCTCCACCCGGATCTGGCTGGGGATGGTCTTCTTGAGGGACTCGACGTGGGAGATCACGCCCACCTGGCGCCCCTCGCCGATCTCGTCCAGGACC
>JAFNAB010000157.1 GCA_017859955.1 Holophagaceae bacterium | reverse complement strand
GCGCCGAGAAAGCAATCCCTCGGACCGTCGTTCCTATATCGTACGCCTGACCCGGGAGGGCCACGCCCTCTGGGAGCGGCTTGTCCCCGTGGTGCTCGAGCTCAACACCGAGGTCTACGGAAAGCTCGATCCCGATTACCTACAGAGGATGACCCGGACAGTCCAGGAACTGCAGACCACCTACAACACCGTATTGAGAGCCTAAGAGCCTACTCGGCTTCGAAGAGGATCATCCCCACGTAGCTGACGGTGTTCTTGCCGTTGTAGTAAGGGATGTTGATGGCCTTTTCCAGGTTGATGACATCGATGCCGTAGGCCTCGACGGACGGGAAGGCCTGTTCCGGGAAGCGACAGGGCTTCCGGGGGTCATCCAGATAGGTGCACCGCTCGCACAGCTCGCAGGCCCCGGCATTGAGGGCCAGCATCCGCTTGATTTCCGGACGGCTGCGGAAATAGGTCATGATCTCCCGGAAGATCGGGTCATGGACCTTCTTGGCCGCAAACATGCCCTTGAGATCGAAGGAACTGGCCACTTGGTGGACGGTCTGAAAGAAGAGCCCCTGCTTGTACTCCAGGGCCTGAGCCTTCAGTTCCTCGAAGGGGCCCACCCCCGGAGGGCACATCCAGTTGGTGCCGTACTTGCGGCAGGTATCCTGCTCACATGCCTTGCGGAATTCCGGAACAAAGCTGATCTGGGAAGTCAGGGCGATGGCCGCGTGGTCAGCCTTGCGATCCAGAGCAGCCTGGATGAGATCCTGGAAGTCGAGGGCCATGGGGTGCCTCCCTGATATGCTGATATGAACTACCGTCAGTTTAGCCAAATCACGGAGAAACGGTCCTCAACAGTGCAGAATTTCCGAAAGCTGACAGGTCAGTTCATCAAAGGACAAGCCACAGCCGTCACCCGGCCTCCGGATCAGCACCATTTGCACCCCCTCCAGGCGTGCAGCCTCCAGCTTGGCATCCAGGCCCCCCGCCTCCCCGCTCTCCTTGCTGACCAGCACCCCTGCCCCGGTCTCCCGCAGGTGCCGGCGGTTCGTCTCCAGATCGAAGGGACCCCGCATGGCGATCAGGGCGCTGTCCGGAAGACCGGCCTCCCTACAGCTCTTGAGACTCTCCTCGTGATCCAGCACCCGCGCGTACAAGGGCAGCCCGGTCTCCCGGGAGGCCCGGACATAGGGCGCCAGGTTCCGACTCCCGGTGGTGAGCATCACGGGACAGCCGAACCCGAAGGCCACCCGGGCGGCCTCCTCGTGATCCGTGGCCCAGTGGATCCCCTCAACCCCCTCCAACCCTGCACCGGCACGAAGGAAGCGCAGCATCGGGAGGCCGCTCAATCGGGCGGCCTCCCGGATGCTTTCGTGCAACTCCACGGCAAAGGGGTGGCCCGCATCCACCAGGGCACGGATGTCCTCAGCCCGGCAAAGCTCCACCAAGCCCTCGGCGTCCAGGCGCCCCCAGCGCCGACGGGCCCCCTCCGGAAGATCCAGAGGGGCGTCCGTGGCGGTGGAAATGAGCACGGCCAGGCCCCGGGCCATGATGGCCGAGGCCAGGGGGCCGGTCTCCGAAGTCCCGCCCACGAGCAGGACCACCGGAACACGATCCCCCTCGTCCCTCATAGTTCGTAGCCCCGGGGGGTGATGAACCAACCCGAACTGACCCGGCTGCCTTTGTTGCCGACGATGACCAGACTACGCATCCCGACGTCCTCGGAGAGCAGGCGGTCCAGGGTGGAAAGGACGATGCGCTCCTCCGGGGCCCCCACAGCGGTGGCGATGCCCACGGGAGTGGAACCCGGACGGTGCTTCAGCAGGATCTCCACGGTCTCTTCGAGCTGCTTGATCCGGCGCTTGCTGCGGGGATTGTAGAGGGCCAGGACCATATCGGCCTCGGCCACGGCAGCGATTCGGCGGCGGATGGTGTCCCAGTCCACCATCAGATCGGAAAGCGAAATGCAGGCCCAATCGAGCATGAGGGGAGCCCCCATGCGGGCCGCCGAGGACTGGGCGGCGCTGACGCCGGGGACGATCTCGATGGGGACCGAGAAGCCCTCGGCCTCGGCCATCTCCAGGGCCAGACCCGCCATGCCGTAGATCCCGGCATCGCCGCTGGACACGAGGGCCACCTGGGCCCCGGCCTGGGCGGCCTGGAGGGCGGCCCGGCAGCGCTCCACCTCGGCCATCATGCCGGAGGCGATCTGTTCCTTGCCCGGCAACAGATCCTTCACATGCTCCAGATAGAGGTCGTAGCCCGCCACCACGGAAGCCTCCAGGATGGCGTTCTCGGCCCGGCGGGTGCGATCCAGGGTGCTGCCGGGGCCGATGCCCACCACGCTCAGTTTTCCGCTCATACGGGTTCCTCCTCCCGGGCCACAGCCACGGTGACGCCTCCGACAATGGTGCGGGGCAGGATCAGTCGGGTGCGGCGCCCAGCCAGGAGCGCCGCGGGTTCGGCCACCGCGGGCAGATCAAGGTGTCTGCGGGCAGCGCCGGTTTCCTGAAGGTCCAGGGGAGCCTTGCGGATCTCCTCGGACGTAATGATGCGAAGGGGGATCTCCAGGCGCCGGGACAGCTCCAGGAGCCCTTCCTCGTCGGCCTTGAGGTCCACGCTGGCCAGGTAGCGCACCTGGGCGAGGTCTCCGCCGCACTGGACAAGCCCCTCCCGCAGGGCGGCCTCCAGGGCCTCGGCCGAGGTCCCCCGGCGGCAGCCCAGCCCCACGATGAGATCCTTGGCGGCCTCGGAGGTGGTGGTGATCACCGGCTCCGCCCCCAGGGCATTGGCCACCGCCAGGGTCAGGTCGTTGGCCCCTCCCTCGTGGCCGCTCAGCAGGCTCACGGCCCAGCGGCCCAGGACATCCAGCACCACGACCGCCGGATCCTGGAGCTTGTGCTGCACCGAGGAGGCGATGGCCCGGACCACCACCCCCGAGGGCATGACATAGACCAGCCGACGGTAGGCGTGGAAGATCCGGGGGCTCAGCTCTACCACCCGCTCGAAGGGCTCGGCCCCCTCGCAGGGGATATCACGGTGGACGTACAGATCCGCAGGCCCCAGCCGCTCGGCCAGGAGGCGGCAGACCTTCAGCCCCTCTTTCGAGAGGGTGATGAGCGCCAGATCATTCGGCACTGCGGAACCCATGGGCGAAGCTGGCGTCGTAGAGCTTGGACTTGGCGTGGCCCCGGGCCAGGGCGGGCCCCACCAGGATGAGGGCGGTCATGTTGACCTCTTTCGTCATCTCCCCGATGGTGGCCAGGGTGCCTTTGTAGATCTTCTCGTCGGGCCAGGAGGCCTTGTGGACCACCGCCGCCGGGCATTCGGCTCCGTAGAAGGGGATCAGCTCCGCCGCGACTTCGGCGATCTTGTGGGCCGAGAGGTAGAGGCAAAGGGAGGCCCGCAGGGCCGCCAGCTGGGGCAGATCCTGCCATTCGGGCATGGGGGTGCGGCCCTTGGTGCGGCTCAGGACGATGGTCTGGCTCAGCTCGGGCACCGTCAGCTCGGCGCAGAGGGCGGCGGCGCTGGCCTGGAAGGCGCTCACGCCGGGGACCACGGAGTACTCGATGCCCAGGGCATCCAGTTCCTCCATTTGCTCCCGGATGGCCCCATAGATGCTGGGGTCACCGCTGTGGAGACGGACCACGTCGATGTCCCGCTTCTGGGCCTCGGCGCAGATCGCCGTGGTCTGCTCCAGACTCATGGCGGCACTGTCATGGCGCTCACAGGTGGGCAGCAGTTCCTCCAGGACCTGGGGATTCACCAGGCTCCCGGCATAGATGCAGACCTTGGCGTTGCGCAGGAGACGGCGGGCCTTCACCGTCAGGAGTTCGGGATCACCGGGGCCAGCGCCCACAAACCACACCTTCATCGCACTTCTCCTTCAACAATGAGCACACTCAGGGAATCGCAGCCCGCCCGGGCCAGGGCCGCGGGTTCCATGCGATCGATCCGCTGGCCCGGCAAGCCCAGGCGCTCGCAACGCCAGACCGCTTCCCGATCCAGGTGGGCCGCCAGCTTGGCGGCGAAGACGGCGGCCTCGTCGGCGCCCGCCAGGATGGCGAAGGGCCCCGCATGGACGGCCCAGGCGGGATCCCACTCGGGCACCTCGCCGTGGGCCCTCAGAATCCGGGCATCCATCCAGTCCAGGCCAGCCTCGGCAAAGGCCAGCTGCACGCTGCTGATGCCCGGGATGACACGACAGGCGTCCTTCCCGAAGCGTCTCCGCAGCGTCCCCGCCAGGCTGGCAACACCAGGATCGCCCGTGACCAGCACGGTGATGCGCTTCTTCCCCACTCGGGCTTCCAGGCCCTGCAGGAAGGGCTCCAGCCCTCCGGCATAGGCCAGCCGCTCCCCGGGGGCCTCCGGAAAGAGTTCCAGGAGCCGGGGTGTCCCGGCCAATACTTCAGCTTCCAGAGCGGCCCTGCGGGCAGCCGGGGTGATGAGGTCCGGGGCTCCGGGGCCACAGCCAACGATGAGGAGCGGAGCCGTCATGACAGCACCTCCGGGAAGAGAGCCTCACGCGGAGACGCGGAGGCGCGGAGAAAGCAGGAAAAGAGATTGAGGGCGGAATCGGAAGGGGTTGAGGCGGCCACTCGCCATCTCCTCCCTGGCTCCAGGCTCCGCGCCCTCCGCGCCTCCGCGTGAGACATGGTTTTCATGCCGCCCCCCACAAGCGTCCATCCATGGTGCAGAGGGCCACGATGGCAGGGTGCCCCACCAAGGGCTCCACGGCCTCCTGGATGCGGCTCTCCAGGATCCGGGCCAGAAGGGTCCGCTCGCCGGGATCCATGGCCTGGAAGATCCCTTCCACGGTGGGAATATCGGCCAGGGACCGCCGGGTCAGGTGCTGGGCCATCTCCAACACCGGCGGAACCGGGCTGGGACTTCTGGAACTGTGGGTATCCCAGTGGCCCATCCAGAGCTTGGCCAGCTTGCCGGGATGGCCCACCAGCAGGAAATCCTCGAAGCCGATATCCCGCGCGGTCTCCAGGGCGAAGCCCCAGTCGTTGGAGACCTCTACCACCTGTTCGGGCCCCAGCTCGAAGTGAGCCCGGGCGGCCTTTTCGCCGATATGCCCTGGCACCAAGGCCACCTTCCGGTAGCCCGCGGCCCAGGCCACCTCCAGGGCGAGCTTGATGGTGGCCTTGATGGCCGCGTGGCTGAAGGGCCTGACCCGGCCCGTGCTGCCAAGCACCGAGAGCCCGCCCCGGACACCGAGACGGGGGTTGAATGTCCGGGCCGCCAGCTCCACCCCCCCCGGGATGGAGACTTCGAGTTCGGCGCCCCGCTGCGAAAGGCTGCGCAGGGCGACTTCCATCATGTGCCGGGGGCCCGGATTGATGGCGGGTTGCCCCGCCGGGATCTGGAGACCCGGGAGGGTCACAGTACCCACCCCGTCTCCAGCCTTGAAAGTGATCCGATCATCCTCCCGCCAGCGAAGGCGGACCCGGATCTCGGAACCGTTGGTGATATCGGGGTCGTCCCCGGCATCCTTGCAGACCGCGGCCTCTGCCCCCTCCGCAATCGGACAGGTCCATAGCACGGACAGATGGTCCCGGCTCCCGTCCGGGAAGACGATGGATTCCACCGCCATGGGTTCCAGCCCCAGAGCCCGGCGGGCGGCGGCCTGGGTGGCCGCCGCCGCGCAGGCGCCTGTGGTGAAACCCTCGCGCATCAGGCGATCCAAGGCTTGTGGGCCTTGTGGACCAGGACGGCGCTCATGTAGCCCAGGGAGGCGTCCACGTCATCCAGGTTCGTGAAGAGCTGTTCCCGTCCCTCCTGCTCGACGGCGTAGGCCAGACGTGAGCACTCCAGGAGGCCCTTGGATTTAAGCAGTTCCCGCAGGGCCGGGAGGCCTCCCCCCACCTTGTAGAGGGCCAGGGTCTCGGAGCGGTCCAGGGCCTCGGACACCGCATCGAGGTCCGTGGCGGGCATGAGGGTGCGGCGGCGATCCTGAGGGCCAGGCTCTCCTCGCTGCGGTTGCTGCGGGGGGCCACCACGACGTCGCAATCCTCGATGAGGCGGGCGGCGCGCAGGGTGATGAGATCCGGGGCTCCGGGGCCCACACCCACGGCGTAGAAGTGGCCCTTCTCAGGTTGCATGATCATGCCGTCTCCAGTGCGTTGCGAAGCTGTTCAATGAAGTGGTGGCGAACCCAGGGCCTTTCCCCGAGCACGGCCCCGAAGCTGAAGTCCGGAACCCCCAGGCGGGACTTGAGGCTGTCCTCCTCCTCCCCCAGGATGTCGTTGCGGACATGGTCCCCCGCCACATAAAGGAAGGGATCCACATGGACCTTTCCCGCGGCCCGGGCGCGCCCCATGAAGGACTCCAGGGCCTCGGGAGCGTCGTCACCCTCCAGGCGGGTCATGAGGAGTTCGGGATGGAGCTGCCCCAGGCGATCCGCCAGGGCCTTCAGCTCCTCGTTGAACTTCGCTTCGTGGGCGTGCCCGTGGGCCACCACCATCACAGGCCGGTCCTGGGGCAGTTCCGCCCCCAGGCACTGGGCGACGGCTTCGATATCCGCCGGGGTGCCCAGGAGGGGACCCGCATAGGACACCTCAAGGCCCCGGGTATCCTCCGCGAGGATGCCCTGATGCTGCTCGCCGGGCACGAGGTGAAGACTCAGGAGGGCCACCTTGCGGAAGCCCCGGGCCTTCAGATCGGCGTAGGCCTCCGAGATGAGCTGAACCTTCTCCCCCTTGGCCTGGAGGCGGGCCACCAGGCTCTTGGCGGTGTAGGCCCAGGCGATCTCGCGTCCAGGAAAGGCCAGTCGGACTTCAGCATCGAAGTGCTCGTAAGCCACCCGGGCCGCCGAAGACATGGCCCCGAAGGCCACGATGAGGATGGGGGTGGGCATGTCAGGCGTCCTCGCCAAGCTGAAAAGAGTCAACACAGAGGGCACGGAGGTTAAAAAGAGAGGGCACAGAGGAAAAGCCAAAAGAAGAGAAAAAATGGAAAAAAGAATGACGGGGGGAGGCTCCCAGCCTCCTCAGCCGATCCCGGCCCGGTTCCGGGCGGGCAGCGCCCAGGAGGCGTGCCTGCGCGCCGGAGGGGCGAGGTCCGCCCGGAACGCGGGAGGCGAAGCCGACCGCCTCCGCGAAGCGGAGCCGCCGGGGGCGCGGGGAAGTGCGCACCATTGCCCGCAAACCTCTCTGTGCCCTCTCTTTTGCTTTTCTCTGTGCCCTCTGTGTTGAAGCAGTTTTCAGCACTCTCATCCCCGCTCCTTCGCCAGCACCGCCAGCGCATGGATCGTCGCCACCACCAGAGGGCTACCCCCGCGACGGCCCCTGAGGGCGATGGCGGGGACATCCAGTCCCAGCAGCTCATCCTTGCTCTCCACCACGTGGACAAAGCCCACGGGCATGCCCACCACCAGCGCGGGGCGCAGGCCCTCCTCCACGATCATGCGGTTCAGCTCCAGCAGGGCCACCGGGGCGTTGCCGATGGCCACAATCCCGCCCTCCAGCTGGGCCTTGGCCTTGCGGATGGCGAAGAGGCTCCGCGGGAGGCCCGTGCGCTTGGCCTCCTCGGCGATATCGGGATCCGCCACATGGCAGTGGAGGGATGCGGGGGAATAGCCGGGATACACCGCCTTCAGACGGGCCTGGCTCAGCCCCGAGCGGATCATGTTGGCGTCAGTGAAGATGGGGGCGCCGTTACGGAGGGCCTGGATGCCCGCCTCCACGGCCCCGGCATGAAAGACCAGGTCCTTCAGGATGGAGAAGTCCGCACAGGTGTGGACCATGCGTCGGGCCACGCCCCACTGCCCCGCATCGAAGCAGTGCTCGGGAGCCTCGCGATCGATGGCGGCGAAGGAGGCCCTTTCGATGTCCTCCCCGCTCATGGGGTTGGCCATCAGGTGATGGATCAGGGACTTCATGCCAGGACCTCCGAAGGGGTAAGGATCTGCCGCAGGCCAACCACCTCGCCCACGACGATGAGGCCGGGCCCGCTGTATTTCTCGTTGGCCACCTGCCCCGCCAGGGTCTCCAGGGTGCCCTGGATCACCCGCTGGCTGCGCAGGGTGCCGTTGATGATGAGCGCCGCTGGCGTGGTGGCGGGGCGGCCGTGGGCCACCAGGCGATCGCAGGCGTGCTGCAGCATGGACTTGCCCATGAAGAGCACCAGGGTCTCCGGGCCGTGGGCCATGCGATGCCACTCGTCCTCACAGGGCCCCTCACCGTGATGCTTGTGGAGGCTGAAGGCCCCCACGGAATTGCCGAAATCGCGGTCGGTGACGGGGATGCCCGCCGCCGCCGGAACGGCACTCAGACTGCTTACTCCGGGCACCGTCTGAAAGCCAACGCCAGCTTCAGACAATGCCCGGGCCTCTTCGCCCCCCCGGCCGAAGAGGTAGGGATCTCCGCCCTTGAGGCGGACGATTCGCTTGCCCTCCCGGCCCAACTGGACCAGGAGCTGATTGATCTGGGTCTGCGTCATCACCGCATTCCCCTTGTGCTTGCCCACATCGATGCGCTCGGCCTGGGGCGCGTGGAGATCCAGCAGGGCCGGATTGGCCAGGGCATCGTGGAGCACGATTTCGGCGCCCCGAAGGGCCTCCGCCGCCTTGAGGGTCAGCAGCCCGGGGTCCCCGGGACCCGCCCCGATCAGGGTGACCGAGCCCTTCCGGGGGGTCGGGTGCTCAAGCTCCTCCAGCTTGTGGAAGATGGCCGCGCGGACCGTCTCGGGCTGCTCCCAGCCCAGGCTGGCCAGGAGATCGGACTCGGCGATCTCCGTGAGAATGCGTTCCCTGTCACGCCCCGGCAGGGCCTTGAAGCGCGGCTCGGCACGGAGCTCGGCGATCAGATCCAGGAAGACCTCGTAGTGCGCGTCATAACGGACCTCTGCCTCCCGCCGGAGCCGGGCCGCCAGGGCCGGACAGCGGCCGTCGGTGGCGAAGGAGACACTCAAAGCCCCCCGACGCAGGGTGGAGGGGAAGCTGATGTCCGAATCCCCGGGGGCATCGGCCCGGAGCACCATGGCGCCCTGCAACCGGGCATCCCGGGCGATCTGGGCATTGGCCTCGGCATCATTGGTGGCAGCCACCACCAGGAAGGCCTTGAGGTCTGCAGGGCCCCCATAGGGCCGGGCCTCGTGCTCGATCTCCAGACTGGCCCAGGCGGCCGCATCCCCTTCGAGGCTCGGGGCGATGACCCTCACCACGGCTCCCGCATCCTTGAGCTTCAGAGCCTTCCGAAGGGCGACCCGCCCCCCGCCCAGAATCACGCAAAGACGGTCCTGAAGCCTGATCTGCACCGGCAGGGAGGGATGTACCACCTGTATCGAATTCTCGGGACCCACGCCAAGCTCCTTGCGGGTTGCCGGGGACGGAGGGCGAGGGACTGGTGTCCCTGGCACCGCCTGCTCCCTCGGCAGGGGTTCTAAGCACAGGGCCGGTCTCCGGACTTGCGATAAGGCTGGATCTGACGATCCTCCAGAGTCTTCCCGGTTTCCCAGTGACCCTGGCTTCTGGCCGCACACCCTAAGGTGCGTCGCTTACCGTTGCGGGGCAGTGTCGGCTTTGAACCGACTTCCCGAACACCGTATGCATGTTGTAAGTGGTCATACTAGCACAGTGATCCCTCCGAACACCCTGAAATTCGAAAACCTCGACCGTGTCCTATAAACTGAGTCCACCTTGGAGAAATGCGACATGAATAGGCTCCGACGGCTCACCCTTTCCCTCGCCCTTGCGATCACTCTGGCGCCGATCATCAATGCCGGCGGCGGCCCCCCCCTGGGATCGGGGGCGCCCACCCAAGTGCAGGCCCAGGTGCCACCCCGGGGAAGGAAGCGACCGGAGGCCCGGCAGATACGCACGACCATCCTCTTCTTCAACGACCTGCACGGACATCTGATGCCTTTCAGGATCCAGAAGGGCGACGGCACCCAGGTGGAGGTGGGGGGTATCGCCGGCATTGCCACCCTGGTCAAGGAGATCCGGGCAGAGAACGCACGGAAGGGCATCCGGACGATCCTGCTCATGGCCGGGGACGTGCTCCAGGGCACCCCCATGTCCACGATCTTCCAGGGGAAGCCCGACATCGAAGTATTCAACGCCCTGGGCGTGGACGCCATGACCGTCGGCAACCACGAATTCGACTTTGGCCTGGACAACTTCCTCCGCCTGAAGGAAATGACCCGCTTCCCCATCATCAGCTCCAATGTGATCTGGAAGGAGAGCCGCAGCCTCATGAACCGGCCTGCGGCCACCTTCCCACTCGGCCAGGGGATCACCCTCACAGTAATCGGCGCCACCACTCAGGAGCTCCTGGTGACCACGGCCCCGGGCAATGTGGAGAAGGTTGATGTGCTGGATTCGGTCCAGACCGTGAGCAAAGGGTACCTGAATGCCCGGAGACACGGCCCGGTCATCCTCCTCTCGCACAGCAAGTTCCAGACCGACTCGGAGATCGCCAGGGCCAATCCGGGACTGACGGCGATCATCGGCGGCCACGACCAGATCCTTTTCGACCCGGCCAAGTACGCCGCCGGGGTTCCTGTCTTCCAAGCCTTCGAAAAGGGGCGCTTCCTCGGAAGGCTCGATATCGTCGTCAATCCCAGGACCGGACGGGCGGCCATCGAGAAGTGGGCCTACATCCCCATCACGGCGGAGATCCGCCAGGACCCGGAGATCACCCGGCTCCTGGAGGCCTACAACGCCCAGCTCAGCGCCACCTTCAAGGAGGTGGTGGGCGAGTCCCTGGTATTCCTTGATGGCGAGAGGGGGCGCATCCGCTACGAGGAGACCAACCTGGGCAACTTCGTGAGCGACATCATGCGGCAGCACACGGGCTCCGACCTTGCCCTCCTCAATGCCGGCTCCCTGAGAGCCAGCCTGGACAAGGGGCCGGTCACCATCGAGGACATCTTCAAGGTCATGCCCTACCCGAATGAGATCCTCGTGGCCAGGCTCACCGGAGCCGAGTTGCTGGAAGCCCTCGGGCGCTCCGTGCGGGGCTCCCGGGAGGATGAGGACGGCGGCTTCCTCCACGTCTCCGGAATCACCATGAGGATCAGAGGCCACTCGGTGACGGAGGTGAAGGTCGGCGGAAACCCCATCGACCCCGCCAGAACCTACACCGTCACACTCACCGACTTCATGCACGCAGGGGGAGACGGGTACAAGGTCTTCGCCGGCAAGCCTGCAACCAATACCCGCCTCCCCCTCAGAGAGCTCCTGGTGGACACGATCCGCAAGCAGGGTCGGGTCACGGCGGAAGTGGACGGCCGAATGTTCAGGGAACAGCAACCATGATCCATCTAGCCTTACTCCTGCTGAGCCTGGCCCCGGGTCTCCCACCTCTCTTCCCCGAGCAGGTTCCGCTCCCCCCGGGAGCGCAGGTCCAGCAGGTCCATGACCGTTCCGGGGCCCCGGCGGGCCACCAGTCCATCGTCGTGGTCCTGAAGCCCCGCCATGGCACCCACGGGGTGGTCGACTTCTACCGGGCGACCTTCACCCGAATGGGGGCCCAGGTCCTGGAGCCGGCTCCCCAGGTGCCGGTCATCAGCGCCACCCTCCCCGGCTGGCGGGTCACCGTGACGGTCACGGAAGGCCTGGGCACCTTCATGGTAGGGGTGGAGCCAGAGGGGGGCACCTTCACCGCCCACTACCGCCCCCAAGAACAGCGC
>JAFNAB010000156.1 GCA_017859955.1 Holophagaceae bacterium | reverse complement strand
CTTCCAGGTAGTTCAAAAGGGGTTGGGTGAGGGTCTCTGAAAGGTTCAGCCCTTCCACGAGTTCGCGGAAGAAGCTGCGTAGATCGGGGTGGCGACGGGCGGGGTCCTTCTCGAAGGCCTTCCGGAAGGCCTCCCGGAGAGCAGGGTTCATGTCCTGGGGCAGATCCGGTTCCCCGTGGGCGATGAGGTAGAGCAGTTCGCTCAGGCTGGACCCGTGGAAAGGCTGCTGCCCGGTGAGGCATTGGAAAGCCGTGGCGGCGAAGGCCCACTGATCCGTGGCGGCGCTGGGAGGGTTGCCCTTGAGCAGCTCAGGATCGGCGTAGCTGGGGGTGCAGAGGAGTCCCGAATCCGTCAGCCCATGGTCTTCCTGGCGGGCGATGCCGAAGTCCATGAGCTTGAGGCGGCCCGCCTGGTCCACCAGGAGATTGGCGGGCTTGAAGTCCCGATGGATGATCCCCACCCGGTGGGCTGCTTCCAGGCCGTGGAGGGCCTGGATCAGGAGGGGCAGGGCCCGCTCCGGGCTCAGGGGGCCCTGGGCGAGCATCTCCTCGAGGCTCGGCCCATCGATGTACTCCATGGCCAGGAAGGGCCCCAGTTCGGCCTCCTCTCCCACGTCGTGGATTGTGATGATGTTGGGGTGGTTCACCTGGGCGCTGATCTCCGCCTCCCGCTGGAAGCGTTTGAGGGCTGCCGCCTGGGCCGCAGCGCCGCCGTGGACCACCTTGATGGCCACCTGGCGCTTCAGGAGGGGATCTTCCGCGAGGTAGACCTTTCCCATGGCGCCGGAGCCGATCTCTTGCTGTACCTGATATCGCCCGATCGTGAGCGGATTCCATTCCATGCATTCAGTCTGGCATAAGGCCGGAATAGCATAGCCATCGTCATACGGGGCATCCTTGACGGGTTCCCCCATCGGCTCTAGTCTGAACGAGGTAATTTAACGATGCGTCCCTCCTCCTTTTTCGCCTTTACTTGCGCCTTCCGCCAATTTACTTGGCGGGGGCGGGAGATTGGCTGAAGACGAGGCTGGCACACACCCTAGACTCGATGTTCATGTCGCAACCCGTCCGCTCACCCTGCTGGACGGGTTTTTTTAATACCCGGACATGAACCCTAGGGGGGCGGATCGAATCCGGAGGATCCAAGCATGGAACCCACACCCAAGGACAGCCCCGAAGGTCTTGATCTCGTCCGCAAGGAGATCGACGAGGTGGATCGCGAACTGCTCCGCCTCCTGGCCCGCCGTTTTGATGCGGTGCGACAGGTGGCCACCACCAAGCGGAACGAGGATGCCAAGGCGATCCTGGACAGCGCCCGTGAGCTGGATGTCCAGGCCCACTGGGTGCAGGATGCCGAAGCCCTGGGCCTTTCCGCCCCCTTCGCCCGCCGGATTCTGAAGGAAGTCCTGAACCACTCCCGGCGCATCCAGGAGCCCCTGATCTCCGGGGCCTCCGAGCAGGTGGTCCACCACCTCAAGGTGGGATATCAGGGCGTTCCCGGGTGCTACAGCTCCCTGGCTTCCGCCCACTTGATGGCGACCCGCACCAGCGCCACCGTGGACCTGGGGGGCTACCCCACCTTCCCGGATGTGGTGGATGCCCTTCAGAACCGCGAGATCGACTACGCCTTCCTCCCGGTGGAGAACAGCATCGGCGGCAGCATCCTGGACGTGAACCTGCCCTGCAAGACCTCCCTGGTCTTCAAGCTCAACCATCACGAGGGTGCCCTGGCCAAGGCCCTGGCCATCCTGGCGGACTCCGGCACCAACCTGACCCGCATCGAGAGCCGCCCGCAGCCCGACACCCCCTGGGAGTACCTCTTCTTCGTGGATGTGGAAGGACACAAGGACTCTCCCAACCTCTCCGCCGCCCTCCGCCAGCTGCGTTCCTGCTGCAACCACCTCCGTATCCTGGGCAGCTACCCCTTCCGCACCAAGAAGCAGGAGCAGCACCTGGATGTCCCGACTCCGGCTGCCCTGCCGCCTGTCCAGCCCAGCTGCCGCATTGAGTCGGTGCCGGAAACGCCCAAGGCCGCGCCCAAGCGCACCACCTTCAAGATCGGCAATGTGACCCTGGGCGAGGGCACCTTCGTCATGATGTCCGGCCCCTGCGCCGTCGAGAGCCGGGAGCAGATCCTGGAGTCCGCCGCCATGGTCAAGGCCGCCGGGGCCACCATCCTCCGGGGAGGCGCCTTCAAGCCCCGGACCTCGCCCTACGCCTTCCAGGGCCTCGGCCTTGAGGGCCTGCGCTACCTCCAGGAGGCCGGCCGCACCTACGGGATGCCTGTGACCACCGAGGTCATGGCCATCGAGGACATCCTGGCGGTGGCGGCCCACGCCGACATCCTCCAAGTGGGCGCCCGCAACATGCACAACTTCAGCCTCCTCAAGGAACTGGGCCGCCTGGACAAGCCCATCCTCCTCAAGCGCGGCATGAGCGCCACCGTCAAGGAACTGCTGCTGGCCGCGGAGTACATCCTGGCCGGGGGCAACCAGCAGGTGATCCTCTGCGAGCGCGGCATCCGCACCTTCGAGACCGCCACCCGCTCCACTCTGGATGTGAGTGCCGTGCCCGTCATCAAGCGTTCCACCAACCTGCCGGTCATTGTGGATCCCTCCCACGCCGCAGGCATCCGGGAACTGGTGGCTCCCCTGGCCCTGGCCGCCGCCGCCGCCGGTGCGGACGGCCTCATCGTGGAGGCCCATCCCCACCCCGAGCAGGCCCTCTGTGACAAGGAACAGGCCCTCACGGGCGAGGATCTCAAGCAGCTCATGGCCGATCTGCGCCCCATCGTGGCCGGTCAGGGTCGCATCTGGTCGTAAAAAATGAATTCCACCACGAAGACACCAAGGCCCGAAGGAAGAGCAAAAGAAAGAAAAGATAAATCTGTGTTTTGTTTTTTCTTTCTTTTCCTTTCTTGGTGTTCTTTGTGGCTTAGTGGTGGAATTTTCTTTTAGGGTTTTCGATGATTCCTGCTGACTCCATGCCTTCCCTCAATGCCCGCGCCTCGTCGGTGGGCATCTCGCCGACCATGGCTGCGGCGGCGGCGCTGTGCAAGCACCCGGATCCCGTGGACCTCACGGTCGGGGAGCCGGACTTCCTGCCGCCCCCGGAGGCCCGGGAGGCTGCCGTGGCCGCCATCCGGGAAGGCCGCACCAAGTATGGTCCCGCCGCCGGTCTGCCCGCCCTTCGGGACGCGGTGAGCCAGGATCTGGCGCGCCGGGATGGGGTGGCCAGGGCGGCGGAGAACACGATCCTCACCGCCGGCGGCAAGGCCGCGATCCACGATGCGCTCCGCTGCATCCTGAACCCCGGGGACGAGGTGCTGATCTTCGCCCCCTATTGGCCCACCTTCCGGGACCAGGTGCTCTGGTGTGGCGGCGTGCCCGTCATCGTCCAGCCCGGTGCGGACCTGCTGCCTTCCGTGGAAAGCATCGATGCGGCCCTGAGCCCCCGGACCCGGGCCGTCATCCTGAACCAGCCCTCCAATCCCACGGGGCGGGTCTGGGATGCCGAGCGCCTCGCCCACCTGGCCAAGGTGGCCCGGGAGCGGAATCTCTGGATCATCCTTGACCAGGTCTACGGCACCGTGACCTACGATGGCCCCGAGCGCCCCTTCCTGGCCCAGGCCCCGGATCTGGCGGATCGCTGTGTGGTTGTGGAGAGTTTCTCCAAGCGTTTTGCCATGACGGGCTACCGGCTCGGTTCCGCTTCGGCTCCGGCGCCCCTCATCACCGCCATGGTGGCCCTGGCTTCCAGCACCGTGACCCACCCCTCCATCATCGCCCAGCATGGCGCCCTGGCGGCCCTGGCTCTGGACGGCAGCTGGCAGCGGGAGACCGTGGACTCCCTCCGTGTGCGTCGGGATCGCGCCCATGCCGCCCTCTCGGGTCTTCCAGGCATCGAGGTCCAGTTGCCTCAGGGCGCCCTGTACCTCTTCCCCAAGGTGTCGCAGTGGATGGCCAGCCACGGGGTCGCCAGCGATGGTGAGCTAGTGGCCAGGCTCCGGGACGAGGTCGGGGTCAAGACCCTCTCCGGCGCTGCCTTCGGGGCGCCGGGCCATCTGCGCCTCTCCATCGCTGCTCCGGCTGCGGAACTGGAGAAGGGCATGGAGCGGCTGCAAGGGTTCTTCGGGGCAAAGTGAAATGAGAATACGAAGCCCACAAAGGAGCGCTGGCCCAGAGCGGTTCTTTCTTGGTGTGCTTCGTGTTCTTCTTTTAGATCGAATCTGATAGGACGCTCCTCATGATGGAACATACCCTCACCGCCCCCACGGGCACTTGCCGCATCCTGACCGATGCCCGTCTGGAGGATCTGAAGACTCTGGCTCAGGGCCGCCGCGTAGTGGTGGTCACGGATGCCAATGTCTTCGCCGCCCAGGGGCACCGCCTGGAAGGCTTCGACGTGATCCAGATCGGGCTGGGGGAGACGAACAAGACCCTGGCCACGGTGGAAGGGCTCTACGAAGCCTTCCTGGCCCGCGAGCTGGACCGCTCCAGCCTGGTGATCGGTGTGGGCGGTGGCATCGTCTGCGACATTGTGGGCTTTGCCGCCTCGACCTACATGCGCGGCCTGCGTTTCGGCTTCGCTCCCACCACCCTCCTGGCTCAGGTGGATGCGGCCATCGGGGGCAAGAACGGTGTCAACTTCCATCGCTACAAGAACATGGTAGGGGTCATCCGCCAGCCCGCTTTCGTGCTGGTGGACCCGACCACGCTATCGACTCTGCCCATCCGCGAGATCCGCTGCGGCTTGGCGGAGGTGGTGAAGTCCGCCGCCATCGCGGATCGTGAACTCTTTGAGTGGCTGGAACTGGAAGGGGAGCGGGTGGAGGCCCTGGAACCCGAGGCCCTGGCCAGGGCCGCCGCCGGAGCTGTGGCGGTCAAGGCCAGGATCGTCCAGGAGGACGAAGAGGAGAAGGGCGTCCGGATGCTCCTCAACCTGGGGCACACCCTGGGGCATGCCCTGGAGCAGACCCTGGCCCCTGGAAGCGTGACCCACGGCGAAGCCGTGTCCCTGGGCATGGTGGCAGCGGCGAGGCTTTCCGTGCAGAAGGCCGGTCTATCCGCCCAGGATGCTGCTCGCATCCCCAGGCTACTGAAACGTCTCGGGCTTCCCGTCGAAGTGACGACCGAGCAGGTCCGGACGGCACTGCAATCCATCCGTCAGGACAAGAAGCGCCGGGGCAACCAGATCCACTGGATCCTGCTGGAGGCCATCGGGCAGGGGAGCATCTGCCCCCTGGATCTGACGGACACTGAAAAGCTGCTGCTGGGAGAAGGCGAATGATCCAGATCGCTCCGGGACCCGTTTCGGGACGCCTCCGGGCCCCCGCCTCCAAGAGCCACGCCCAGCGTGTCCTGATTGCCGCCGCCCTGGCGGAAGGCACCAGTCGCATCCTGAACCCCGGTCAGTCCGCCGACGTCCGGGCCTGCCTTTCCGTGATCCAGGCCCTGGGTGCCCAGGTGGAGGACCGGGGGGCCGAGCTCCTGATCCGGGGCGGAGGCCAACCCTCCAGTGATGTCCTGGACTGCGGGGAATCTGGATTCTGTCTGCGTTCCACCTCGGCCGTGGCAGCGCTCTACGACCGTCGCCTGACGCTCCAGGGCCATGGCTCCCTGGCAACCCGTCCCGTGGACATGGTGGTGGATGCCCTGCGCCAGTTTGGAGTCCTGGTGGAGACCCGGGGGGGCTGCCCTCCCGTGATCATCCAGGGCCCCCTCCGGGGTGGCCGGGCCGTGGTGGACGGGAGTTCCTCCAGCCAGTTCCTCAGCGGCCTCCTGCTGGCCCTTCCCAGGGCCCAGGGCGACAGCGAACTGGAAGTGAAGAATCTCCGCAGTGGTCCCTACGTGCAGATGACTCTGGATGTGCTCAAGGCCTTTGGTCTCCGGGCCGAGGCCACGTCGGATCTGTCTGCTTTCCGGATTCCCGGCAGGCAGGCCTATCGGGCGGCCCTGGTGGATGTGGAAGGAGACTGGTCCGGTGCGGCCTTCCCCCTGGTGGCCGGGGCCATTGCCGGCGAGGTGGCGGTGGAGGGCCTGTTGCCCCACTCCGCCCAGGCGGACCGGGCCATCCTGGAGGCCCTGGAGGCGGCGGGGGCGACACCGGTCTGGGAGGGCGGTATCCTCCACATCCGGGAAACCCCCCTGAAGGCCTTCGACTTCGACGCCACGGACTGCCCCGATCTCTTCCCGCCCCTGGCGGCTCTGGCCTGCCATTGTGCGGGGACGACCCGGATCCTCGGTGTGGAGCGCCTCAAGCACAAGGAGAGTGATCGTGCTACCGCCTTGCTCAAGGAGCTTGGGGCTCTGGGCGGGAAGCTGGAGGTGCAGGGGAATACGATGCTGATCACTGGCGCTTCCCTGGCGGGAGGCACCGTGGATTCCCACAACGACCATCGCATTGCCATGGCGGGAGCGGTGGCGGCTCTGCGTTCGAAGTCCGGGGTGGTCATTGAGGGGGAGGGCTGTGTTGCCAAGTCCTATCCGGAATTTTTTGAAGATCTCGCCGTCTTGCAGGGACGTTGAAAATACTGGCCTTTCACACCCTTGCGGCTCTGGATTTCTGAAAAATGAAAAAAAACATGACAATCTCCGTCCTCGCACGGGGCATAGTGGGGGTGCTTTGACCGAAAGATAGGTGTTGATTCAGGTTCAGTTGGTTCTGACCTGCACGTTATAGGCTGCACAGCTTTGCGGAGGTGACCTTTGCAACCCCTCTCGTACTTATCCATTTCCGAGGATGGGCCCTGGGCCACCTACCTGCAGCAGGTAGAGCGCGTGGTTCCCTACCTGGGTTCGTTGGGTCGGCTGGCCGATACCCTGCGTCGACCCAAGCGGGCCCTGATCGTGGACGTGCCCATTGAAATGGATGACGGCAGCATCCAGCACTTCGAAGGGTTCCGGGTCCAGCACAGTCTGACCCGGGGACCCGGCAAAGGGGGCGTGCGTTTCCACCCTGGTGTGACCCTGGAAGAGGTCATGGCCCTGGCGGCCTGGATGACCGTCAAGAATGCCGCCGTCAATCTGCCCTATGGCGGTGCGAAGGGCGGCATCCGGGTGGATCCGAAAACGCTCTCCATGAGGGAACTGGAGAAGATCACCCGGCGCTACACCAGCGAGATCGGCATCATCATCGGACCCGACAAGGACATTCCAGCACCCGATGTGAACACCAACGGACAGATCATGGCCTGGATGATGGACACCTATTCCATGAATGTCGGTTCCACGGCTACCGGTGTGGTCACGGGCAAGCCCATCGAACTGGGAGGCTCCCTGGGGCGCCTCAAGGCCACCGGCCGGGGGATCTTCATCGTGGGACGGGAGCTGGCCTCGAACATCAGCCTGCCCATCGAGGGGGCCAGGGTCGTTCTCCAGGGCTTCGGCAATGTGGGCGGGGCTGCCGCTGAACTCTTTGCGGCCCACGGGGCCAAGGTCATCGCCGTCCAGGACCACACCGGGACCATCTACAATGACAAGGGCTTGGACATTCCAGCCCTTCTGGCCTGGCAGGAGAAGTGGGGCGGGGTCGCAGGGTTCCCGGAATGCGAGGTCATGGATGGGGAAGCGCTTTGGGATCTGCCCTGTGAATTTCTGATTCCTGCAGCCTTGGAAGGGCAGATCACCGTGGCTCGGGCCAAGCGTATCCAGGCCAAGGTGGTGATCGAAGGTGCCAACGGGCCGACCCTGCCGGGTGCGGATGATGTGTTGCGGGAACGGGGCATTGTGGTGGCCCCCGATGTCATCGCCAATGCCGGCGGTGTGACGGTCTCCTATTTCGAGTGGGTGCAGGACATCCAGAGCTTCTTCTGGAGCGAATCCGAGATCAATGAGCGCCTGGATCGCATCATGGTGGAAGCCTTCGGTAGGATCTGGGCGACAGCCCAGGATCTGAAGGTTTCATTGAGGACGGCGGCCTTTGTCGTGGCCTGCACCCGGGTCCTCTCCAGTCGTGAGCGGCGCGGACTCTATCCCTGACGGGGATTGTCGAGCGTTAAAGAAAACGGCGTCCTTGGACGCCGTTTTTTTGATACTCATGATTTGGGATTGGTAAAGTGCTTTGCTTAACCTTTTTCTGCACAAAAACGATTGCACGCATTCGCGGCTGAACCGATGATATGACCAGAGGCAGGCATCCCTGACCGGAACGGATGGGACGGCACTGAAAAAGATCGAAGAACTATTGGCTGGCCGACTGCGGTTGCGCCAGCTTCAGTCTACCCCAATTTGGTGAATTTTATCTCGATACATCGAGAGCACATACGGAGAACGTCATGAAGCGCAACATGTTCCAGTGGGTCAACGAAATCCTGGCCTCCCCCGAGCGGAAGGCC
>JAFNAB010000155.1 GCA_017859955.1 Holophagaceae bacterium | reverse complement strand
ATGGCGCGGATCAGCTCACGGGGTTCCCGGGTCACCCCCATGCCCCGGGCGAGGTGGCAGGAGTCGTGGTAGGTGACGCGCGCATCCAGGGGCGCCAGGGCTCCCCGAAGCCCAATATTGGCAAGATACTGGGCGAAGTCTTGGACCTTGGCGGCCAGGGACTGCGCCAGGGGGCGGAGGGCCGGGTCCGAGGCGAACCACTCGAGGTACTCGTGCCGCAGGGTGCTGCCGCAGCTGCCGCAGAGGGTGATCACCGCGTCCACCGGGTATCTCTGGAAGGTCTCCAGGGTCGCCCGGCCCAGTTCCCGTGCGGTATCCCCGTCCCCGTTGGCATGGGCAGGCAGGCCGCAGCAGTGCTGGTCGGGCGGGATCAATACCGAGATGCCCTGGTTGAGCAGGACTTCGATGGCGGCCTTTCCGATCTCGGGGTAGATGTGGTTGACCATGCATCCGGTGAAAAGAGCCACCCGGCCCCGGGCTTCGGCGGCCTCGATGCATTCGGGGAGGCCTTCCCGCAGGGGGCTGGCGGCCAGTTCCGGTACGAGGCGTCGGCGGTCCAGGCCCATGGGCAGCCGGGGCAGGCTGCCCTGGGGGATCCGTCGGAGCACCAGGCGCTGGCCCAGGGGGCCCAGCTTCATACCGGTGCGGAAGATCCATCGGTTCCGGAGGAAGAATCGCAGGGCCAGGCGCTTGATGAGCGGTAGGCCCCGGCGTTCCACCAGCCTCTGGCGGGCCGCCAGGACCAGCTGGTCGCCCTTCACACCGCTGGGACAGTTGGCAGCGCAGGCCTTGCACGCCAGGCAGAGGGACATCCGTTCCGAGAGGGCAGCGGAGTCCGGCACCCAGCCCTGGATTGCCGAGCGGATCAGGCTGATTTTGCCGCGGGTGGCTGCGGCCTCCGTGCCCATCTCTCGGAAGATGGGGCAGACCTGCTGGCATGCCCCGCAGCGGGAGCAGCGCACCACGTCGGATTCAAGGTCCTTCCAGTCCATGGCTCAGTCCCCCAGGCCGATGGCTGGGTTCAGGATGTTCTTCGGATCCAGGGCCTGCTTGATGCGCCGCATGACCTCCAGGCCTGCCTTCCCGGTCTCCAGGTTCAGGAAGGGGCTCTTCATCCGCCCGATGCCGTGTTCCCCGGAAAGGGTGCCCCCCAGGGCCAGGAGGGCCCGGAAGATCTCCTCTACCGCCAGTTCCACGCGCCTCATCTCATCCGGGTCCCGTTCATCCGCCAGGATCGTGGGGTGGAGGTTGCCGTCCCCGGCGTGGCCCAGGACCCCGATGGTCAGGCGATGGCGGGCGGCGATGGCCTGGACCTCCCGGATGGCCTGGGGAATGGCGGCCCTTGGCACGGTGGCGTCTTCCCCGATGATGCTGGGCTTGATGCGGGAGACCGAGGCGAAGGCGGAGCGCCGGGCGATCCACAGCTCCTCGGCCTCGGCGGCATCCTTGGCCACCTGGATGCGGGTGGCCCCGTGCTGACGGCAGATCTCGGCGATCCGATCCGCCTGCCTGTCCAGGCTCTCCGCTTCCCCATCGACCTCGATGAGCAGGATGGCTTCCGCATCCCGGGGCAGGCCGATCTGGCGGTAGTCTTCGATGGCGTTAATAAATGTTTTATCAAGTAGTTCGAGGGTGGTGGGCACCATACCCCCGGTGAAGATCCGGGCTACGGTTTCCGAGGCCTTTTCCAGGTCGGGGAAGATGGCCATGAGGGTCTTCTTGGCTGGAGGCAGGGCCAGGAGTCTCACCGTGATGCGGGTGATGATACCGAGGGTGCCTTCCGAACCCACCAGCAGGCGGGTCAGATCCAGGCCAGCGACACTCTTCATGGTGCGGGCGCCAGTGTGGACGATTTCTCCCGTGGGCATGACCACTTCAAGGGCCAGGACATAGTCCCGGGTCACGCCGTACTTGGCGCCCCTGGGGCCTCCGGCGCACTCCGCCACATTCCCACCCATGGTGGAGAAGCCCTTGCTGGAGGGATCCGGGGGGTAGAAGAGGCCTACTTTCTCCACGGCATTCTGGAACTGCTCAGTGATGACCCCCGGCTCCAGATCGGCGGTCATATTGAGCTGGTCGATGGTCAGGATGCGGTTCATGCGCGAGAGCACCATGACGACCGCGTCCCGGTCCGGGATGCTGCCGCCGCTCACGTTGGATCCGGCCCCCCGGGGGCAGATGGCGAAGCCCTTTTCGTTGGCCAGCAGGACGATCTGCGAAACCTCTTCGGCGCTGCCCGGGAAGACCACCAGGCTGGGCATCCGGCTGGGATCCATGGGGATGGGGGAGGCATCGTAGGCATAGCAGAGCAGGTCCTCGGGAGTCTCGAGGACGTGTTCAGGACCGAGGATGCGGATCAGGGCTTGGCGTGTTTCAGTATTTAGCATTTAAAAAGTTCATCAGTTGTTTTAATTGGGATGAACGCCCACACGCTCCGATAAAACGGAGCCTGGATACGGCTATGCGCAGGGCGCGGAGTGTATTTTGATCCTATAGCCGCAGGGCGGTTGCCGTGATCCGGATCCGGCAGAGGCTATCCGCTGGCGGCAGAATGGGTCGGGTTCAGAACCTGAATCTTCCGGCCACCATCGCCATGGCCAGCACGGCCAGAAGCGCCAGGACGTAGACCAGCATCAGAATCAGGGTGAGGACGCCCAGATACTTCCAGAAGGACTTCTGGGCCATCAGGGCTCGGTCCAGGTCCTCCGGCTTTCCTGAACGGAGCAGACGCCCAATACGGTTGGCATAGCGGTTGAGCAGCAGGAAGGGGGGAAGCTGCAGGGCGAGGATGAGCCCCCCCACCAGGAGGGGTGCGATGCGGTTGAGCTGGGGCGGTGCGCCCGGCAGGGTTTCCGCGGTCAGGCCCAGGGCCACGACCAGGGCTACGGACAGGGCCGTGGCCAACAACCCGAGCACCGCCAGGAAGCGGACCCAGGGCTTGGTCCGTCGAAGGATTTCCGTGGCCTGGGCAGAGTATCCCTGGAAGGAAAACTGGTGGCCCTCGGGTTCCGGGTGCGGGTCCAGTTGGATGGGAACCCTTGCGGGAATGGCGAAGGGCAGGGGCTTCACCGCCGCGGGCGGGGGGGGTGGCAAGGCCGCCACCAGCTCGGAGACCTGTCGGGCTGGCAGCCATTCGGCCATGCCTTCCCTCCAGACCAGATCGTCCCAGTAGAGTTCACCCGAGGCGAGCAGGCTTCGGAGTTGTTCCTCGGGCACGGGGCCCATCGATTGGCCGCGCTGAACATAGTTCCAGTGCCTAGTCTGCATGGTGCCCTCGCTGAAAGGGGTCTCCCGCTACAATGGCACATCCATGGCTTGCAGGAACAGATGGACATTGGCGTTGGAGGTGTTCCGCCGCCAGGCCACCACGAAGTCCACGTTGCAGTCCTCATCCTCCAGTTCCACGCTTCGGATCCTGGGTCCCGCGTTCTCCTCTACGATATGGCGGGAGTGCACCGAGATCCCCATCCCCGTTTCCACCGCGAGGGACAGGGAACTGAAGTCCGAGAAGAAGTGGACAATGTTCATCTTGAAGCCCCGCTTGCGGCAGTTCTTCTCAAGCCATTCCAGGGGAATGCCGGCGACTTCCGAGCCCAAGGTCACGATGGGCTCCTTCTTCAATTCGGCCAAGGATATCCGTTTCTTTGAGGCGAAGGGATGCTCCGGAGGCACCATGACCACGGAGTGGTCCTTGAAAATGGCGTGGCTCTGGATTTCCCGCGAACGCTCTTCGTTGAAGAGGAGTGTGAACCCCAGATCCACCTCACCGTTGAGGATGGCCTGATTCATGTTCATGATGTTCTGATAATTGAACTTGATCTCAATCAGGGGGAAGGCATTCCGGAATTTTTCGATGAAGGTCGGCAGCAGCTTCATCTCGACGCCCCCCACGAAGCCGATGGTGAGGCTTCCCAGTTCCCGCGTGCTCAGTCGCTTGGCCTGTTTGAGGATCGATGCGTATTCCTCCACGAGTTTCTGGATATGCCGATGGAAGAAGGCCCCCACCTCGGTGAACTGGACCGATCGGGAATTCCGGATGAAGAGTCTAGCCTCCATGGCCTTTTCCAGGGCCGAGATCTGGTAGCTGATGCCGGACTGGGTCATCTGCAACTCTTCTGCTGCTCTGGTGAAATTCATGCGTTCGGCGACCGCAAGGAAGCATTGGAGTTGCTTTATGTCCATTTTATCTAATTCCGTAGGCGTGCTGGCTAAGGGGAAATATTACAGCCGTTAATGTGTAAATGCTGAAAAGGTTATGTCTGTTCTGCTTTGAAAAAATGCTGGACACGGGCTTATCGTCCTATGATACTCGTTAAAACTAAATGTCACGACAACTAAAGCGGGCATGTTTCACCAGAAGACCTTTCCAGAAGGAGTTACCTCCGTGTCCTCCATGCTCAAAACCTTGATTCTACACAAGCTGCTGGATGAGAACGACCGTCCTGCCCTGGAACGATGGTTTGTCAGGGATCACTGTCGCGAAGTCCTGATGCAGATGCCTTGGCTCAAGCGCTACGTCCTGTATCGGGGGGTGCCGGCCCCCCGGGGGGCCGAGGCCTTCGGACTCTACAACTACCGCCTTCATGAGAACTGGGTGGGGGCCGAGGGGCGCCGGGGGATCAATGGAACCCTTTCCATGACGCCCGAGCCTGGCGAGAAGGGGATGGAAGCCACGGTGGTCACCATGCCCGCCGAGCCCACCGACGATTTCCACGGCGCCGAACTCCGTTACAACGAAAAGACCATCCTCCGCTGGCTCACCGTCTTCAGTTACCCCGAAGGGGTCTCCCTGGAGGAGGGGGAGGATTGGTACCTCAACGTCCATGTGCCGGAGGTGATGAAACAGCCTGGCCTGATCCGCTTCTTCAGCACCAAGGCCATCATCCGCCCCGCCGGGCTTCCGGGCCACTCTTCCAAGCAGCGCCCCTTCATCCACCATCCCAGTCCCCTCATGGGTCACCAGTGGCATCGGGTTTCCGAGCTCTGGTACGAGAACAACAACGGCTGGGTCGATTCGATCCTTCAGAACCCCCCAGCCTATACCAAGCCGAGCTGGGCCACCTGGGACAGCTACCCTTTCGTTAAGCCCGATCAGGACTTCGTGAGCACCTTCATCTTGGAGCGTCCTGACCAGGACATGCTCCGGGACTATGAGCGGGCCTATATCTGAGTTCCCCGGGTCCAGACTGGACTTTTTTTACCCAAAAAGGTGTCGCGACAGTGTGTGTTGTGACAGCTAATTCTGCAACCTCTCCCTCCCTTCCCCTCACTTTCAGGAGACGCTATGTCCCAGAAGTCCTATCCCGCGTTCAGGTGGTTCGTCCTGTTCGCCCTCCTTTTTGGCACCATCGCCAACGGTGTCATCCTCATCTGGCCCGCGCCCCTGATGCAGCACATCGCCGAGGCCCTTCATGCGGATCTCGGCGCGGTGACCGGCGCCCTGATGGTGGCCTTCACCATCCTGGTATCCGTCTTCGCGGTGATTGGAGGCATCTGCCTCGACAGGTTCGGCTTCCTCCCCACCATGCTGGTCAGTCTCGGTGTCATGACGGTGGCAACGCTGCTGGTGCCCTTCTGCAGCCACAGCTTCGGCGCCATGGTGCTGGTCCGCATGCTCCAGGGTGCCGGTGGTGGTCCCACCATGGCGGCCGTGGGTGTGGTGGCGGTCAACTGGTTCCCCATCAACCAGCGAGGCATCGTGACCGGCATCCAGGGTGTTGGCATCTCCCTGGGTATCGCCCTGGGCTTCGCCTTCGTTCCCATGGCCTTCATGAAGACGGGCTCCTTCGCCGCTGCGGCTGCCTGGATGGCTCTCTTCCCCATTGTGAGCATCCTGCTCTTCCTGGTGGTGGCTTTCGGCCCCAAGCCCCCCGTCCACGATGCGGTTGAGGACGGCCTCGCCCCCGACGCCGAAGGTGACTTCAAGGTGGCCAGCAAGCTGCCCGTGTTCTATGTCGGCATCATCCTGATCTTCCTCTTCAGCTGGCTTGGCCAGGCCTTCAATGATCTGACCCCCGTGTACCTTTCCGCCCCTTCGCCTCTGGGCATGGGCCACGGCATGATGGTGGCCGGCAAGTTCATGGGCATGGTGCAGGTCGCGAACATGATCGGTTCCGTGGTCGGTGGTCTCATCATGGCCAAGGTGCTCAAGGGCAATGCCAAGATCGCGGTGTGCATCGGCTTCCTGCTGGTGGCCGTGGCGGCCTATGCCGTGAAATCCCCCGCCGTCGCTGGCAACCTCGGCGTCCTGCCTCTGGCCATGCTCGCCGCAGGCTTCTTCCAGGGTTGGGTCGCTCCCAATGTCATGGGCTTCGCCTCCATGCACTTCCCCTCCCACATCGTTGGCAAGATCTGCGGCATCTGGATGGGCCTGGGAATCTTCGGCGGCACCGTGGGCGTCGTGGTCGGTGCCACCTTGCTCCACAAGACCGGTGGCTACCAGGCCTCCCTCTCCATGGTGGCCCTGGTCTCCCTGGTGGGCTTCCTCGGAACCCTGTTCCTCAATCCCCCGGCGGTTTTCAGCACCGCCAAGAAGGGCAAGGCCGGCCTCTCCCTGGGCGCGCACTAGGATCCTCCATGGGGGACCAGTCGAGTGGCTGTTCCCCTTGACCCTTTGCCTCAAACGCGATGCTCCAGGAGCTTGTGTTTGAGGCAAAGCC
>JAFNAB010000154.1 GCA_017859955.1 Holophagaceae bacterium | reverse complement strand
CGCCATCACGATATCCTCCTGGCCAACGTTCTGGCCCAGGCCGAGGCCCTCGCCTTCGGCAAGAGCGCGGAAGAGGTCAGGGCAGAGGGGGTTTCTGAAGCCCTGGTACCCCATCGGAGCTTTGGCGGCAACCGGCCCTCGAGCCTGATCCTGGCCGAGCGTCTGGATCCCGCCACCCTGGGCAAACTGGTGGCCCTCTATGAGCACCTGGTCTTCACCCAGGGTGTGCTTTGGGGCATCAATTCCTTCGATCAGTGGGGCGTGGAACTGGGCAAAGCCCTGGCCAGCCGGATCCTGCCGGAACTCGAGAGCCCCGAAGAGCCCACCCTGGGGCACGACGGCTCGACCAATGCCCTGATCCGGCGCCTGCGCGGCCTGAGAAAGAAACAGGGCGCCTGAAGGGGCGCCCCGTCCTTTCACACTGTAATTTTGACTACTTGATGTATTTGTACTTCGCCTCGCGGCCCTTGCCTTCGACGGAGAGGTCGGCGAAGGGGTTGTACTTGGTGTTGGTCACGACCTTGAAGAGGTTGTAGATGGGGGCCAGGAAGTTGCCCCAGTTGCCGATCTCCTCGATGCAGTGGGCGGACCAGATCATGCCGGCGGCGTGATCCTCCTTCTTCCGGGTGCCGATGGCGGAGGACTTGCCCACCACACCGTAGTCGGTCTTCTCCCACTGGTGGATGCGGTAGCCCATGGGGTTACCCTCGGCCAGGGCTTCTTCGCCCAGGCCCAGGCCGCCTACGATCACCACGTGCTCGTAGCAGATGTAGTCGCGGACCTCAGCGGGGACATCTTCGAGCTTCTCAAAACGGATGTAGAGGTTCTGACGGCTGCCATCGTTCCAGGTCTGGGGAGCGATATGAACCGAGCCGATGGGGTTGCCGTGCACCACAGGTACGGCCCACTCGAGGGGTTCGTGCTGGGCGGGGTGCCAGAGGAGGAAGCTCTTCTCCATGTTGGACCAGAACCAGTCGATCATGTGGGGGGTGATGCCCTCGTGCTTCCAGTCAATGTGGGTGCCCATGGCATCCTGAGTGATGTTGGCTTCCATTGTGAGACTCCTTTCAGGCCTGTTCGCCTTTGTGGGGACGGTTTAAGTGCCTATACCAGCATAGCTGTCGTGCCGGTTGGTATTTTGTGACGCTCCTCTCATTCTTCCTGTGTCATCGGGCCGAAGGCCTCCGCCAATAAATCCTCAGCCATTGCGCCGGAACGGGCCCGGTGGACGGCCAGGGCCAGGCTCAGCCCCACGTTGTGCCCCCATCCATGGCCCTTGAGCAGAAGGCTGCCGTCGGGCTGATATGCGGCCTCGCAAGCGTTGCTGGGCCAGAGGGTCCACCCGAAGCGGCGCCCTGCCTCCAGGCGCAGGGTCTCCACCGGGTAGGGACCTGAGGCGCCCAGTCGGATGCCCTTCTGGCCGGGTCTCAGCCCGGGTCTCACGGCGGATTTCAGGGCCCGGACCTGGGATGGACTGATGCGGCGCTCCCAGCTGCTCCACCGGTCCTCTGGGATGGCCGGGCCCGGAAACGCCTTGGCAGCCTCGGGACCGCCCCACACTTCTCGGGGGCTCATGGGTACACCACCGTAGGAACCGGTAAAAAAGGCCCTGCTCGGAGGCAGAGGCCAGGGGGGAGCAGTCTGGGCGGCCTGAAGGCCGCCGGGCGTGGGCATACCCCTTACGACTGCGCAGTGCGTTAGGGGGCACAGGGTGCCGTCCGGATGCCGGGGACCCGCCAGCCAGGCCTTGAGGACAGCCGCCAGGGCCCGCTTGGCCTCGAAGGGGGCGTCAGCTCCCAATTCTCCCTCGGTGGCAGCGGCGACCCAGGTGGCGTAGTCCGCGGTCCAGCTCAGGCGCCATCCTCCCGAGACACCCTCTACTCGGCAGCTTCCCTCCAGGTGGGAAACGGGTGCCGGCGCGGAGAAACGCACCTGGCCCTGAAAGGAATGGACGAGGCCGGGACGCCAGCGCAGGCTTCTCCCATTGATCTCCAGGACCCGGGGAAGGCGTTCCGGGGGCCAGACCACGGTGATGGGAGCGGGAACGGTTTCCCACGGCTCAGCCTGGCGAGGCGCGGTCTTGGGGCCCGGTGGCAGGGGGTCCCCAGCGAGCCAGGCCCGGAGCCAGGCGTAGGCCCAGCCTTGGGTTGCCGTGCTGCCCTGGGCCAGGGCGAGGCCCAATCGGGCCTGGATATGGGCTTCCGGCTCCGATGGAAGACGTTCCGGAGGGCGGGGATGCTCCTCGGCCCACAGACAGAGGGCCTCCTCCTTCCATCTCGGCAAGGTCCGGCCCAGAACCCTCCGGTGGACACATTCATGGCGCAGCAGGGAGCCCAGGTCCCTGCGTTTGAGCTTGTCCCAGGGGCGAAGGTGCAGGGTGGCTCCGACCCAGATCGCGAATCGGGCCGAAGGGGATCCGGTGGCGGATTCGAAGGATGCATCGTCGTTGTGCATGTGCAGCTCCCAGGCTCCTGCCGGCCAGGGGCCATAGTCCCGGGTGGCCGCGAGGGCTCCCTGCAGCCAGGGGCCCAGCTGTTCCACAAGCTCGGCGTCACCCACCCAGCGCGGAGCGGGTTCAGCGGCACCTTCGGATGCCAGGACTCCGATTGGGCATAGGAGGAGGGGGCCAAACATGGATTCCATCATGGCAGGCATGTCAGAAATGCATTCGGGCCTATACTGCGACTGATACCAACCATGGAGGCACCGATGGCCACCGATCGTGTGAAGGAAATCCTTTCCTGGTATGCATCAGACAATCCAGGCGTGAAGTCGAACCTGGCGCGGATGATGAACACGGGGCGCCTGGCAGGCACCGGCAAGTTCGTGATCCTGCCGGTGGACCAGGGTTTCGAGCACGGACCGGCCCGCAGCTTCGCGCCGAATCCCCCGGCCTACGACCCGCGGTACCATGTCGAACTGGCCATCGAGGCCGGGTGCAATGCCTACGCAGCTCCCCTGGGCTTCCTGGAGGCCATCGCCTCGGATTACGCCGGGGAGATTCCCCTGATCCTGAAACTCAACAACAGCGATTCCCTGAGCAAGGTAGAGCCTTGCAGCGCGGTCACCGGCAGTGTGGAGGACGCCCTGCGCCTGGGTTGCAGCGCCATCGGGTACACCATCTACCCCGGCAGCGACGATCGCAACGTGATGTACGAGGATCTGCGGGATCTCATCGCCGAGGCCAAGGCCGTGGGCCTGCCCACCATCGTGTGGGCCTATCCCCGGGGAGCGGGTCTGGCCAAGGAGGGCGAACAGGCGGCGGATGTCACGGCCTATGCCGCCCAGATCGCCTGCCAGCTGGGGGCCCACATCGTGAAGATCAAGCCGCCCAAAGCGAACACCTATGTGCCGGAGGCCGTAAAGGTCTACGAGAAGTATCACTTACCCGTCGGAACCCTACGTGAGCGCGTGGCCGAGGTGGTGCATTCCGCCTTCGGGGGACGGCGCATCGTGATCTTCTCTGGAGGCGAGGCCAAGGGCACCGACGAGGTCCTCGCCGAAGTGCGGGAGATTGCTGCCGGAGGTGCCTTCGGGTCCATCATGGGCCGCAACGCCTTCCAGCGGCCCAAGACGGAAGCCATCAAGCTGCTTCATGCCGTCATGGATATCTACGCCGGGAATTAAAATCGACAGGATTGCAGAGCGATCGCCCGGGTTCACACCTGGGCGATTCTCGTCCATGGGGAAGTCGGCAAACGCTTTGCCGCTCGGCTCGGAGTGAGATCGGGAGGATCAGACTTCGTTCGGATTCACCACACCCAGTTTCTTAAGGAAGAGCGGGACCGAGGGATTGTTGCTGCGGTCCTTCCAGACGCAGATGCCTTCGATGTTGGCGTCCGCATCCTCCAGGGGGATGGCCTTGAGCTTGAAGTTGGGGTAGAAGCCGATGGCGTGCTTGGCCAGGACGGTGATGCCCAGACCTGCGTCGATCATGAACAGGAGGGTTTCCAGGTCATCGGAGTACTGCACGATATTTGGCGCGAAGCCCCGCTTGCGGCAGACCTTCTCCAGCCAGTCGAGCGCCGAGGCGGAGGACTCCGCCGAAAGGTGCACCAGCGCCTCCTTCTTGAGGTCCAGGATGGAAATCTTTTCCCTGGAGGCCAGGGGATGATCCGGGCGCATGAACACCGCCGCTGCATCCGGCAGGAAGGTGTAGGAGCGGACGTTGCGGAGATTGGCCAGTGCGAAGGATATGGTGAAGATCAGGTCCAGTTCGCCGGCCTTGAGGGCATCGTTCAACTGGTTCATGTTGTGGCGGGTCACGGTGACCACGATGCTGGGGTAGCTGGACCGGAATTTCTTGATAAGGGAAGGCAGGAACTTGAAGGAGGAGAGGATACCGATGGAGAGCTTGCCCACCATGCCGCTCTCGGTCATGCGGGCCTTGTCGACGGCATCGTTGAATTCGGCGACCAGGCGCTTGGACTCCTGGTAGAGCACCTCGCCGGCGGCGGTCAATTGGACCGTGTGCCGGTCCCGGACAAAGAGCTTCAGATCGAGCTGTTTTTCCAGGCCTGCGATCTGGTAACTGACGGCGGATTGGGTGACGAAAAGCTGGTTGGCGGCCTTTGTGAAATTCAGGTTTTCCGCCACGGCCATGAAACAACGGAGTTGTTTTACGTCCACACACCCTCCAGCAAAGATTCCGCAGGTGGCTGGCTCTATGAGCCGATTCCCACACATGAATGACATTCGATCAGGTTACCCATGGTAATCAGAAAATTTTCTCAAATCAAATGCCAATTCGCCGCATCCAGACAGCGGGTTGACTCAATCCAGGCACTTCTGAACTGCGGTCCTCAGCTCTTTGAAAGTGTAGGGCTTCTGAAGGAAGCTCAGCCGCCTTTGGCCACTGAACTCCTTGCTGCTTTCCTGTTCGGTGTAACCGCTGCTGAGGATCACCGGGACATCCGCATCGAGGCGGCGGATGGCCTGGAGGGCCTCCCGGCCGTCCATTCTCGGCATGGTGAGATCCAGGAGCACCAGACGGATACGATCAGCATGCTCCTTGAATTGCTCCAGTCCGGCCAGACCATCGCCTGCCTGGATCACGTCAAAGCCGATGGCTTCGAGCATGGTGGAGGTGGTTTCGAGGATGCTGGTCTCGTCGTCCACCAATAGGATGAGCCCTGTCAAACTGGACGTCGGGTGGGGTTGGACCGGTTCCGCCTGGGCCGAAGGCAGCTCCAGGGCGGGGAAGAAGACCCGGAAGACGGAGCCTCGCCCGATTTCGCTGTACACCCGGAAACCAGCATGGTGTCCCCGGATGATCCCCTGGAGAGCGGAAAGACCTAGCCCGCGCCCGCTGGCTTTGGTCGTGAAGAAGGGCTCGAAGATCCGGCTGAGCACGTCCTTGGACATGCCGCACCCCGTGTCCGAGACCTCGAGCATCACATACGCGCCCGAAGCCAGGTCCTGGGCGGGGAGATGGCTGCGGATATAGGCTTCGTCCAGGATCTTGGCTTCCGTGGTGATCCGGATGCGGCCCTCCTGATCGCCAATGGCATCGGCGGCATTAGTCACCAGGTTCATGACGATCTGCTGAAGCTGGGCGCCATCTGCTTCGATGGGTGGCAGCGGCATTCCTGGGTTGATGTGCAGGCTGACCTTCTTGGGGATTGACACTTGAAGCAGGTGGGCCATCTCCCGCACGACTTCATTGAGGTCGTGGGGTTTGACAATAAAGCGCCCGCGGCCGCTGTAGGCCAGCATCTGTTTGGTCAGTTCCGCGGCCCTCAGGATCGTCTTTTCCACATTCTCGATGAAGGGAAGGGCGGGGGACTCGGGGGAGATCTGGAGCTGGGCCAGGTTCAGGTTGCCCAGGATGGCGGTCAGTAGGTTGTTGAAGTCATGGGCGATGCCTCCCGCCAGAACCCCGAGACTCTCGAGCTTCTGGGCCTGTCGCATGGCCTCCTCGGCCCGGAGATTCTGGGTGATGTCCCGGGTGATGGCCACCAGATCCCGGTGTCCTTCCTCCCGCAGGATGGGGACGACCAGGATCGAGAAATCCTTGTGGCCATCAGCGAGTTCCATGGCGGCGGTGAAGCTGTAAGAGCGCCCGCGGTTCAGGCATTCCTGGAAGCCCGTTTCAAAGGCTCTCACAGCCTCTGGATTCAGGATTGCCGGGAGGTCCTTGCCTTTCGCGGCAGCGGCGGAAACGCGGAACTGCGCCTGGGCGGCGGGATTGAGATCCTCGACCCGATAGCCATCCTCCTGGACAGAAACCCAGAGGATGCCATCGCTGGTATTCAGGAAAAATGCCCGGAAGCGCTGCTCACTTTCACGGAGGGCCTTCAGGGCCTGCGTCCTTTCCGTGACATCCCGGACGAGGCTCAGGATCTTTCCCGGGGGGCAGGATACGATTCGGGACTCGTAGTCCAGGAGCTTCCCGTTCATCGGAACGGAGTAGTCCACGATCTGCACCTTGTGGGTGAGATCGGCTTGCCGGAAGGCCTCCCGGCACTGTTCTCCCGTTTCTTTGGGGAGAAAGGCCAGGATGTCCTGTCCGAGAAACGCATTGGGAGGAGCGAGCAGGAAGCTGGGGTCGCTGGAGTGGTAATCCAGGCAAATGCCCTCCACCGTAGACAGGAAGATGAGATCGGGGATGGCCTCCACGAAGGCGCGGTTCTTGGCCTCACTCTCCCGGAGCGCCTCTTCGGCCAGCTTCCTGGC
>JAFNAB010000153.1 GCA_017859955.1 Holophagaceae bacterium | reverse complement strand
AGGACGGCCGCCAGATTTTTCATGGTTGATTCCTGGAATATCGCCCAGCTTAGGCCGGGGATTCGGGAATGTCCAGTTCCTTCAGCCAAAGGGTGTGATCGGTGGGCCGCTCGCTGCGCCGGTCCTGGCGTTTCATGGCGTGGATCCGGAGCGCGCCGTCGGCGAAGCCGAGCAAAACGCCTTCGGGGGCCTGGCGGAAGTGTCCCGTGGGGCAGATCGCCTCCGAGGGCAGGGCCCAGGGCAGCTTGAGCTGCCCGCGATCGGTTTCCAGGAACGCGTTGGGCCAGGGATCGGCTACGGCCCGGACCTGGTTGAAGGCTTCCTTTACCGTCATGCTGAACTCCAGCCGGGAATCCTTGGGGCGACGGCCTCCGAAATAGGAGGATGAACCCAGTTCTGATTGGCGCTGAGGCTGGATCGCGCCGCTGACAATTCCGGGAATGGTCTCCCGCACAAGCTTTCGACCCGCCTCGGCCATCCGGAGGGTGAGACTCAGGGCGGTCTCGTCCCAGGCGATGGGCATCCGGTGCTGACCCAGGATGTCGCCATCATCGGGCTTGGGGGTCATCCGGTGGAGGGTGATGCCCGTTTCGGCCTCGCCCCTCACCAGGGCCCAATTGATGGGCGCGCGTCCCCGGTAGGCCGGGAGGAGGGAACCATGTAGGTTGAAGGCCCCCAGGCGGGGAAGGTCCAGGACCCGGGCCTGGATCATCTCCCTGAAATAGAAGCTCAGGAGCAGGTTCGGGGCTTCCCGTTCAAGGCATTCAAAGACCCGATCCCCGTTGAAGTCAGGCTCCATCCTTACCGGGATGCCGTGACGCGCTGCCAGGGCCGCTGGGGCCTCAAACCAGGCATCCTCCGCAGGCTGGGGGTAGGTGTAGAGGGCCATGACCTCCACTCCGGTCTCCAGAAGCCCCGCCAGGGCCCCGTGTCCAACGGGGGAATAGGCGCAGACGATGGCTCGGGTCATTGGGGGCTCCTTGCCTCAAGTGTAACGATGCGGGCTTGCTGAGGATGAGGTCATGTGTATGCTTTGGCCATCGGAGGGGGAGTGGGGCGGATCGGCTTGCTTGTTCCATGGACACTTGTGATGTGCCTTCATGCCGAGGGGCCCCTTGAGGCCCCGCCCGAGTTGGCGGCCTTCGCCCGGCAGGCCATGAGCCAGCCTATGTCGACCCGTGGAAAGCTGGAGGCCCTTCTCCATCGGATATTCGATCCCACGGACCAGGGTGGTCTCGGCATGGCCTATGCCAACGAACGTACCCGCTCGGTCTCGGAGGCCTGGGTGGAGCACCGGGCCAACTGTCTCACCCTGACAGCCTTATATGTGGCTGCCTGTCGTGCTGCGGGCCTGGATGTTCATTTTGCCGAGGTCACCAATGTCAATCGCTGGCAGCGCTACGGTTCCACGATAAGGTTCGAGCGCCATGTCGTGGCCCTGGTGCGGGTTCCTCCTCTGGAGGATCTGGTGGCCGACTTCCTCCCCAGACCCCGTCGTCGGGCAGGGAACTACCTGGTGAACCTGCTTCCTGAAAAGAGGGTCCTGGCCCTCTATCACAGCAACCGCGCCGTTGAAATCCTTGAAGCCGGAAGCCCGGAGGAGGCCCTGCGCGAAGCTCGCCGGAGTCTGGAGGTGGACCCCCTTTCCGGGATCGGGTGGAACATCCAGGGCGCGGTCCTGGGCCGCATGGGGCGCCACGAGGAGGCTGAGGCCTCCTTTCGGAAGGCCCTGGCGCTGGACCCCAGGGACGGGGCCGCCATGGGGAACCTGGAGGGACTGCTTCTGGCCCTCGGGCGTCATGAAGAGGCCGCCCACTACCGGGAAATGGGCCAGGAAGTCCGGAAGAGGGATCCCTACTTCCGGTCCTCCCTGGCCGAGGAATCCCTTGGGGAGGGAAGGCTGGAGGAAGCCCTGAAGCACGCCAAAGCCTCGGTGAAGCTCCAACCCCATGACCCCGAGCTCTTCCTGGTGCTGGGCCGGGTCCACTTGGCCCTGGGGGATTCAAAGGCTGCCCTCAAGGCCCTGGAAAAGGCGAAGAAGTTGGCCTCGCCGGAGGAACAAGCCCGGTACGAAAGCAAGATGGCCATCATTCGCGGGGGTAAGCTGGGGCCCTGAGAGGCGTAAAACGCAAGTTGGATTCCGGGCCGATCTTGCCAAGCCCGGTTGTTTTTTGATGCTGTGATCCACGCGACAGCTTCAGGGTCGCCCCCCGGTTCGGTCAAAACAGAGTCGGGAGCTCTGGGGCAACCCCCCGGATGAGTTCCGGTCCGTCGTTTTGCGGGTTGCTGACCGCCGGGCCGACCGGGGTGGTGGTGAGGCTGCCGGAGGGGCAGGGGCAGAGGAGCGATATCAACCGCTTCGTGTCGTAGTTGGCCGGGTCAAGCCATGGGCCCCAGGCCTCCGGAGGCAGGATGACGGGCATCCGGTGATGGATCCCGGCCACGGTTTCATTGGCCTCGGTGGTGATGATGGTGCAGGTGGGCAGTTCCCCATCAGGTCCGGCCCAATCAGAAAAGAGCCCGGCAAAGGCAAAGATGGGACCCTCGGTGGGGCGGATGTAGATCGGATGCTTCTTTCCGCCCACGGTCTTCCACTCGTAGAAGCCGCTGGCCGGGATCAGGCAGCGGCCATGGCGGAAGGCGCCCCGGAAGGTGGGCTTGTCGGCGATCCCCTCCGCACGGGCATTGATAGGCCTGGGGCCGGAGGCCGGGTCCTTGGCCCAGGTGGGTACCAGGCCCCAACGGGCCAACGCCGGAGCGGGATCCCCGTTCCGGGTGGGGCGCACCACGAAAATCCATTGCCCCGGAGCGATGTTGTAGCGGGCCTCCACCCGGAACCCGCCCAGGCCCAGCTGGAACACCGATTCCAGTTCTTCAGCTTTGGCGTGGAGGGTGAATCGGCCGCACACGACTAATCCTTCGGGTGACAGATCAAGCCTACTCCGATCCCCTCGCTCTCCACACTTACGGTCACGGGGTCCGAGGACTCTGCGGCCATCGCCCCGAAAATCTGGACGGCTGCCGCGATGGCCTGGGGATCCAATCCCAGGTCCATGAGCTCGTGGGTCAAGGTCCGTGGAGTCGCGGCTGAAATGACCGGGCGCTTCATGGATTGTCCTCTGGAAAGTTTCGGGGGATTCCAGGCGGATGCGCCCTGGTGGATCATGGATGTCTTTCGGCTGGGCGCCGGATGCCCAAAAACAAAAAACCACCCGATTGCTCAGGTGGTTAAGTGGTAGCCCCAAGGGGATTCGAACCCCTGATCTTCGCCGTGAGAGGGCGACGTCCTAAACCGCTAGACGATGGGGCCACAGGAAGGAAAAGCATACCGTCGATTCGGGTTTTTGCCAAGGAAAAAGTACGGGTCAACCCCCTCAGCCACGCCGAAGGGTGAGGATGCTGAACTCCGGGGGGGAGCCCAGACGGACCGGCAGGCCGACCATGCCCAATCCGGCGCTTACGTGAAGTTGATCCTGGCCGACCTGATAGATTCCCCGGGTGTAGGGCCCCTGGATCCGGGCGCTGGAGAGGCTCGGCAGGAGGTTGATCTGGCCTCCATGGGTGTGCCCCGAAAGGGTGAGCCGGGCCCCGGCCTCCAGGGCCAGGTTCCAGTTGCTTGGGCGGTGCACCAGGGCCAGGCGCCAGCCATCCCGTGGCATCAGGTGGGCGGTATCCTGGGGCATGGGTCCCGGGCCGAAGCGTAGGCCCCTGAATCGGCCATTGCGGGCCATGGGGTCCTGGAGCCCGAAGATCACCAGCTTGTCCTGCCCCCGGGTCAGAACCTCGTGGCGGTTCTCCAGGAAGGTGAAGCCGATGCCCTCCATGGCGGCCCACAGAGGCCGGGGATCCGTGAAGTAGTCGTGGTTGCCCAGGATGGCGAAACGTCCCAGAGGGGCGGGGAAATCCCGGAAGGCCTGGATCAGGGGCTCGATCTCGCCGGGGAGCGCGTCCACCAGGTCGCCGGTGATGAGCAGGAGATCCGGGCGTTCCCGTTCCACCATGGCCCGCCAAAGCCTCAACTGCCCGCGATCCACCAATGGTCCGGCGTGGAGGTCGGACAGGTGGGCGATGCGCAGCTTGTCGAAGGCCGGTGGCAGATCCCCGAAATGGAGCTCGCGGCGGCGGACCTCGGGGGTGCCGTGTCCCTCTCGGTAGCCCTTGGCGGTGAGAAGGCCCAGGGCGCCCAGGCTGACCACGGCGCCCTTCCGCAGAAAGGCCCGCCGATCGTGGTCCACATCCCTGCCTCGGTGCTTCCGCACACGCCACAGAATCCACTCAAGGGTGAGGAACGCAAGGTTGAGGACTGATAACGCCAGGAAGTAGAGTCCCCCCCGGGCCAGGGGCCGGAGGGCGAAGCCCAGGTCCAGGGCCGAGGCTCCGGTCACCCGGAGCGCGACGTAGACCAGTAGCGGCAGGTGCGCCAGGACCATGCCCCCCGCCAACCAGGGGCTCCATTTCGGAGGAAGGATGCGGCGAAGGGCGTGCCAGTGGAGAACCTGCAGGCCGATGCCGAGGACCAGGAAGAAGAAAGCCATGCCCCATGATGGCAGTCCTCGAGGGTGAGGGAGGATAGTCCCGTCGGATTCGTTTCGGGCCCTTGTCGGAGGTGGCCCATGGGTAATATCCCTTTGGCACTCTGCCTACGGAAAGACCCATGCACACCTTCCTCATCCGGGCCCTCCACCGGGGATCAGGCTCCCCGCAGCCCATCTTCGCCTGCGTGGCGCGGGGCTCGGTGGATGCCGCCGAGGGGCTGGTGCTTGGAGAGCTGCACCGGGCGGGATGGAAGGTGCTGGAGGTGGTGGAGCCTTCCGTGGTCCGCTCCCGGTTCCCCGCCCTCAAGCGTCATCCGGCAGTGGCCCAGGTTTTGGCCGTGGCCCGGCAGCGAGGCCTGGCCTTCCTGGTGCTGGAGGGCGACATCGGGGCGTGAGGGTCAGCGGATGTTCTTCCAGGGCTTGTACACGGACAAGACGCAGGCCAGGACAAGGCCTGTGAGATTGATGATCGCCGCCACCGTTCCGAGGCGCATGGCGTGGAGGAATACGGGCTGCTGGGCCATGGCCAGGTGTCCCTGCCCCGACCAGGCCAGCAGGCTCTCGACGGCGGGGCCGAGGTGGAAGGTGCCCCACAGCACGATCACGAGGGTCACTACCCACTTGAAGACGATCCATCCGTGCTTGGCGAATCCCCAGTTGGTGAAGAGGGAGTAGGCCAGCCCGGTGAGCAGGGTGAGCACGGCGGCGGGGGTCAGCACCTTCAGGTCGATGAAGTGGTAGACCCGGATGAACATCCGGAGCCCCTCGTCGCTAGTGGCTGGGGCCTGGAGCAGGGGCAGCAGCAGAAGCATCAGGACGCTTGAAAGCCATACGCCTGAGCACACCAGATGGACGGACTTGAGGACTTTCTGGCCGCCGGGGCTGAGCCTCTTCATGATTCACCGCCTTTCCTTGTCGCGTTGCAGTTGTTCGCCCAGTTCCTGGAGCAGGTGCGTGAACGCCTCCATGGAGGCCGCGTCCATGGCTTGAGCCGTGGTGTTGGCCCACTCAACTTGGCGGCGCCCCACCTCTGCCATGGTGCTCAGTCCCAGGTCCGTCAGCCCCAGTAGCTTTGAGGTCGTGTGGTCCGGATTGAGCAGGTAATGGGCAAGGCCATCCTGAACCACCCGGTCCGCAGTGCGCTGGACACCCTGGCGGGTCAGTCCGACCCTCCGGGCGATGGCCGGGACGGTGAGGGGCTGGTCCACGATCATTCCCAGCACCTGCCATCGGGCGGAGCTGAGTCCGAGGTCGCCCACCAGGCTGTCGCCCGCCGAGATCAGGGCGCCGTTGGCCCGGAAAATTGCCAGGATCAGATCGGTGAAGGCTCTGCCTTCGGGGCTGTGTTGAGGTGAGAGCGTCATAAGGAAACACGTTGTCAAAATGACCTTGTATTGTCAATAATCCGTTTTGGATTGCCTGGAAAGTATCGGGGTTGACATTCGCCAAAAATTCGCCAGACTTGCTTCCCCGGAGGCAGCATGAGGCAGTCCATCCAAACCACCCCAGAGAGCCGCGCGGCCCTCCGGAGGTATCTCCAGACCCGCATGATGACCAAATCCATGCCCCAGGTGCTTACCTTCATGGCCTTGAGTGATCTGGAGGAGGCGCTGCGTCTGCTGGAAGGGGCAGGGGATCCTACCGGAGGCTGGCAGGCCGATGTGGCCGGCTTTCTGGGACGATGTGTCCCCGGCTGCCCTTCGCAGGGTCAGCAGCCCCTGCCGGGGCTCCTGGACGCCGTTTGAGGAGGGCACCATATGAATCCCGCGAAGGTTTCCCGTAACCGTCTTTCAGTCCATACGGATCTGCCGAATATCGGCGCGGCCGGAGCCGTTGATCTTCAGCGCCTGGGCTACGGGACGCCACAGGATCTGATCGGGGCGGATCCTGTAGCCATGTATTTCAGGCTTTGCACGATAACCGGGAAGCGCCAGGACCCCTGTGTGCTGGATGTCTTCATCTCCGTCACCCGCTTCATGGCCGGTGAGCAGCCTGAGGTCTGGTGGCACTACACGGAGGAGCGGAAGCGTCTTCTTTCTGACGGGGAAAGGCCATAGGCGGGTTGCCCCAGGATCTTCGGCTACAAAGGAAAACCCCCGAAACCTTTGATTTCTCAGGGTTTCAGGGGTTTCTTCTGGTGCACCCGGCGCGACTCGAACGCGCGACCTTTGGCTTCGGAG
>JAFNAB010000152.1 GCA_017859955.1 Holophagaceae bacterium | reverse complement strand
GAAAGCCCCACATAGCTGCCCTCCAGATCCGTGATCGAGAGGACGGCATTGGGCTCCAGGCTCCGGTCCAGGAGGGAGAGGCGCCCGCCCCCCAGGGTCACCTTGGAAAGGAGGATTCTGGGTGCCGCAGTCGCTGGGGCCTTGGCGGGCGCGGGGGTTGGGCTCGCCGCTGGGCTTCCCAGGGCCCGATCCAGGTTGCTGCGGCCATTGGCAGCCACCACCAGGAGGACCTGGGGCCCCCGGATGTCCAGCCCCTTCGCCTTGATGGCAAGGGGATTGGAGACGAATTCCAGCCCCGAAAGCCGCAGGGACCGGTGCTTGTAGAAGGTTTCGCGGCGCTCGGCGTCGGCGGTCTCGAGGTCATCCACCGAGACATTGCCCTGGTAACTGATGGAATCGGCAGGCTTCCCGGTGAAGCTGCCCTTCACCCGCCCCTCGAAACCCAGGCGCCCTTTCAGGAGCCGCATGGCGAGGGAGGGCTCCAGGTAGGAATCATAGGGACTCAGTTCGAAGCCTTCCCCCTTGAGGGCCAGGTCCACACTTGTCTTCAGGGGCTTCAGCTCCCCCTCCGCCTGAAGGCTGCCCCTGTCCTTGAGCTTCAAGGCCAGACTGAGCTGGGAGGCGTGCTCCGGTTCCAGGTTGAAGTCCTTCAATTTCAGGCTGAGGTCGGCCACTTCCACCTTCACAGGGCGCCTGGGGACGCGATCCTCGAAGCTGGCCTGGAGGCCCTCCACCCCCAGTTCCTTGAGACGGAGCTGGAAGGGCTTGGAGGCTTCCTTCTTAGGCGAGGGCCTGGGGGTCAGCAGCTTCACCAGATCGATCTGCCCGTTCTGCGCGCGAAGCGCCTGGACCTTGAGCCCCTTGAGCAGGACCGAGTCCACCTCCGCCGTGGAGGCCATCAGATCGGCCCGCGCCCCCCGGAGTTCCAGGAGGGGCAGCACCAGGGGGGTGGCCTTCCCCCCCCGCTCGCCGATCTGGAGCTCCCTCAGGTTGAAGGCCCCCTGATCGATCTTCAGCTCCTGTTTGGCCTCGGACCAGGCGAGGGTGTAATAGGCCAACAGGTCTGCTCGGCCCCCCTTGAGGTCGAAGGCTACGCGGTCCGCGAAGTAGGGCGTGTAGTGGGGCAGATCCAGGTTCTCCAGGGCAAAGTGCCCCTGGCTGCGCAGGGGGTCCAGACTGAAGGAACCCTCCCAGGCGAAGCGCTCGCCATCCCCGGTGCGCCCCTGGAACGCATAAGGGTTGCGGCTGTCATGGACGGTGCGGAACTGATTCAGCTCCAGGCCCACGGGGCCCAGGGTCGTGGCAAAGGGTTGGACCAGGCTCCGGTCCTCGAAGACGAAGCGGGCATCCTCCACCTTTAAGTGCTCAATGGCGAGGTCCAGGGGCTTGGCGGGTGCCGCTTCCTTAGGCTTTTCCTTGGAATCCCCGAGGAGGTCGGCGAAGTTGAGCTTCCCGTCCTTGCCGATCACGACCCGGCCATGGGGTTTGAGGACTTCGATGGCGTCGAAGGCGGGGTTGCCCAGGACGGAACTGAGCTTGAGGTTCACATAGAGGCGCTCCCAGCCGAAGAAGGGCTGGCCGTCGCGGTCCTTCACCTCCAGGCCCTCCAGGGTCACGGAGAGGGCGAAGGGGTTGAGCCTTACCCGGCGCAGGCTCACCTCCCGGTGGAGGGCCGCACCCAGCCTGGGCGGAAGCTCGCGCTTCACCACCCATGGCAGCAGGAGGAAGCCGAGGAGAGCGTAGAGGACAATGGCGGCGGCGACGGTGATCGTCAGTCGGCGGGCCCAGCGGGGGAGGGAAAACCATCGTGGGAAGCTCATGGCCGAAGTTTAGTCCTCCCATCCTTCCAGGGCCAGGACTACCATGGACCCACTCCATGGAGCATTCAATGGCCGAACCCCGTCGAGTCCTGATCCTGGGTGCCGCTGGCCGCGACTTCCACAACTTCAACACCTGCTTCCGGGAAGACCCGCGCTACCGTGTCGTGGCCTTCACCGCCACCCAGATCCCGGATATTGCGGGCCGCGCCTATCCCGCCGAACTGGCCGGGAGCCTCTACCCCGAGGGCATCCCCATCTTCGAGGAGTCCCGGCTGGAGGAGATCATCGCCCGGGAGCGCGTCGAGGTCTGCGTCTTCTCCTATTCGGACGTCACCCACCTCCACGTCATGCACATGGCCTCCCGCTGCATCGCCGCCGGGGCCGACTACACCCTCCTGGGAGCCAACCGGACCATGGTGAAGGTCTCCAAACCCGTCATCGCTGTCACCGCGGTGCGCACCGGCGCGGGCAAGAGCCAGACCACCCGCTACCTGTCGGAAATCCTCAAGGGCCTGGGCAAGCGGGTCGTGGTGGTACGCCACCCCATGCCCTACGGCGACCTGCGCCTGGAGACCTGCCAGCGCTTCGCGACCTATGCCGACCTGGACCTCCAGAAGTGCACCATCGAGGAACGGGAGGAGTACGAACCCCACCTGGACCGGGGCTTTGTGGTCTACGCCGGGGTGGACTACCAGGAGATCCTGCGCCGCGCTGGCGAGGAGGCCGACGTGATCCTGTGGGACGGCGGCAACAACGATCTGCCCTTCTGCCAGAGCGACCTCCACATCGTCGTGGCGGACCCCCTCCGGGCCGGTCATGAGACCCAGTACCACCCAGGAGAAGCCAATTTCCGCCGGGCCCACCTGATCCTTATCAACAAGTGCGACTCCGCGGTGGAGGCCGATATCGCCGCCATCGAGCAGGAGGCGGCCCGCCTCAACCCCAAGGCCATCGTGATCCGCGCCAACAGCCCCGTGACCTGCGAGGACCCCGGGCAACTCCGGGGCAAGGCCGCACTCGTGATCGAGGACGGACCGACCCTGACCCATGGATCCATGACCATGGGTGCCGGGGTCGTAGCCTGCCGGGCGGCGGGAGTCGCCCGGATCGTGGACCCCAGCCCCTTCGCCGTCGGATCCATCGCCGCCACCTACCGCAGCTACCCCAATGCCAGAGGCATCCTCCCCGCCATGGGCTACGGCCCCCAGCAGATCCAGGATCTGGAGGCCACCATCCGGGCCACCCCCTGCGATGTGGTCGTTTCCGCCACCCCCATCGATATCACCCGGATCCTGAAGGTGGACAAGCCCATTCTGCGGGTACGCTATGAACTGGCGGAGGTCATTCCCGGTGGTCTGGCCGAAGCCGTTCAACGCGTTCTTGGAGCCTGAAACTATGCCCAGCTTCGATCTGCTTCACCTCCTCACCTGGCTCCACTTCGCGGCCCTGGCCACCGCCATCGGCGGTGCGGTGGCGGTCCTGATGATCTCGGGCCTGGAGACCGTCCAACCCGAATTCCAGGGCCTGGCCCCGGCCCTCTGGGCCAAACAGGTGCGCTGGGGGCTTCGTATCGCCGTGGTCCTGGGCATCCTCATGCTGCTGACGATCAAGGGTGGCGGCTGCCCCCTGCGCGCTGGCTACCTCCATCTCAAGCTTCCCCTGGGCATCCTGGCCCTGGTCCTGTCGGAGATCACCCCCAAGGCCCTGGCGGCCCATAAGCGCGGTGCCGCCCTCCTGGCCCTCCTCCTGATGCTGTTGGCGGGCTTCGTGGCCTTCAACCGGGACGCCTTTCAGCGCAAGCCCAGGATCGAGGCGCCCCCCGCACTTTCCGCCAAGTAGGTCCGGCCTTGGCGTTCACCCTGCTCCTGGCGGCCCTTCTCCTGGCGCTGACGGTGTCCATTGCCTTCGGAGGCCCGCGACCGCACCCTCCGGAGCGCCGTTTCTATGATCCGCTCCCGCGCCTGGACCTTTCCACCCTGCCCCCGCTCCGGTATTTCCGGGCCAGGGATGGAAGGGATCTGGCCTATCGGACCTATGAGCCGACCTCTCCAAGTGACCGTTCGATCGTCATCCTCCATGGTTCCGCCAACCGGAGCGAAAACGTCCACCCCCTGGCCCAGGCCCTGGCGGGCGCAGGATTCCAGGTCCATGCCCTGGACCTCCGGGGCCACGGTCACTCGGGCCCTGCGGGAGAAGCGGACTATGTCGGCCAGCCCGAAGACGATCTGGAGGATTTTCTCAGGGACGCCAAGCCCCGGGGAGAGCGGACCCTCATCGGCTTCTCGGCCGGGGGAGGCTTCGCCCTGCGATTCGCCTCCGGTGCCCGCCAGCACCTCTTCGGCCGCTACCTGCTCCTGGCCCCCCTCCTCGGTGAGGGAACTCCCGCCAGCCATCCGGCAGACCGGAACTGGGTCTCCGTCGGAGCCTGGCGTATCGCGGGCCTGAATCTGCTCAACGCCCTGGGAATCCGATACTTCAACCGTCTGCCGGTCCTGATCTTCGCCGTCAGCGAATCGGGCAGAGCTCAGCTGACCCACACCTACACCTACAACCTGGCCATCAGCCTGCGCCCGCCCAGGGACTACCGGGGCGCCATCCGGTCCGCGAGCCAGCCCATGCAGGTGCTGGTGGGGGCTGCAGACAAAGTCTTCCGCCCCGAAGGTTTCACCCAGATCTTCCGCGAAGTCGGCAGCCCGACACCCGTTGTTCTCCTGCCAGAGGTAGGCCATGGCGATATGACCACCCGGGCCAGCGCCATCAAAGCTGTGGTGGAAGCGGCCCTCAGCGGGGTCTGACCCCAAGATCCCGGAGGAAGACCGGCACCACCGGATTGGCCGTCCGGGTCCTCCAGGCGATGCAGCCTTCGATCCTCGCGTCCGGGTCCTGCAGGCCGATGAACCTCAGGTTCGGATGCTGGCCCAGGTTCACCTTGTACCGGGGGAGGATCGTGATGCCCACCCCCGATTCCACCAGCATGAAGAGTGCGCCGAAGTCTCCCGCCAACTGGACGACCCTGGGGGAGAATCCGGCTTTGCTGAACAGGAAGTTGTCAGACTCCACGATGGAGGTGGCGATCTCCGTGGACAGCTGGACGAAGGGCTCGTCCTTCAGCTCCGAAAGCTTCAGACGCTTCTTGGCCGCCTTGGGGTGGTCGCGACTCATGACGATCCCCAGGGGAGCCACAAAAAGGGGTTCAAAGGATATTCCGGGAAGCTCCCGGATGGTCGAAGTATGGGTGAACGCGATATCCAGCCCTCCGTTGGCCAGGTTCTCCTGGATGGTGGCCAGGGAGTAGTGCTTGGGTTGCACCTCCACCCCTGGATAGACCTTCCGGAAGCGCTTGAGGAAGAGGGGCAGGAACCGCTCTTCGACCCCCCCCAGGAAGCCCAGGGTGATGCGGCCCGAGATCCCCAGGCCGACCTCACGGGTCTTCTCGACCGTATCCAGGTACTCCCCCAGGACCCGGCGGATCCGGGTCTGGAAGTATTCGCCCGCCGCCGTCAGGCGGACCGAATGGGAGTTCCTTTCGAAAAGCTTCGCCCCGATATCGCGCTCCAGGGCAGCAATCTGGTAGCCCACCGCAGAGTGGGTCAGGAAGAGCTGATTGCCAGCCTTCGTGAAATTCAGGTGTTCGGCCACCGCCAGAAAGCACTTCACCTGCCTGATGTCCATCCCGCCTCCCAGCCGCGCCAAGGCCCCAGCGACATCCATCCTGGATCAGGGCAAGCTTACGGTCAATTTTTTTGACCGCCATAGGAAAATCAATTCGATTCCAGTGATTTCAAAGCTGAATTAATCTCATCATGTTCCTCAATGAGACTCCGACCGGGCCAAAAACCGCGGCGCTCGATCCATATCAAACCCAGTTTAAATACTGGAGAATCCGGCCATCGGAATAAACAAATAAATCAACACCCGTTTATTCACATAGCCGCTTATCTCCGCTCCAGCCCTCCCATGCCCTCGGCAGGGCGGAGCCCTATCTGCTCCCTTAAACGCGGGCCTACGCCCGCCCCCAACCCACCCCAGGAGGTGAACCGTGCCTATCAAGTTGATGGCCGCATCCCGCAAACGTCCCGGCCTCACCCGGGCCGAGTACCAGCGCTACATCGAGTTCTATCACGGCACCATCGCCCGGCAGGAGCGTTTCAAGATCGACTCCTACGTCCAGAACCACGTCATCGACGGCGCCTGGGGTCTCCTGAGCGACGCCGACCACGAGAACAAGGTTGTGGATCGGGACGCCGTGGTGGAGATCAGCTTCAAGAATTTCCGCGACATGATGGAAACCCTGGAGCCCGCCGTGCCCTCCGCCGCCTCCCAGGATGGCAAGTTCTTCGCGAATGAAAGCACCAATATCATCGTCATGGCTGAGGAGGAGGAGATCCCCGTCCCCACCCCCCTGACCACGTTCAACCCGGGCCTGGGTATCGTCAAGGGCGTGGGCGCCCTGAAGGTCCTGCAGTACATCATGCGGGACGAAGAGGTCTACCCCGAGGACTACAAGAAGTCCTGGCGCATGGCCCATGAGGAGGCCGTGGAGAAGGCCCCCTACTACAAGGAACAGGCCCGCCGGGTCCAGGCCAACTGGCGCTGCCGCGCCAACGACAACGACGGAGCCGCCCGCAAGCACTTCAAGATGATCGATCCTCCGACCTACGACCTGGTGGTCGCCCACTGGTTCGACACCATGGAGCAGGTGGGCGCCTTCCGCCAGTATGTGGAGGCCATGCAGAACGCCACAGGCCCCAAGTTCGCCAACTGGTCCAAGTCCTTCTTCCTCTACACCAAGCAGATCGTGGTCGTCCGCGATACGCCCCTGAGCTGAGCCCATCGAACGACAAGGAGCCCCCATGTCCACACCCGAAACCAAGCAGTACACCTACAAAGACTGGTACCCCACCACCTCGGCCAAGGCCCAGCAGCCCGACCTCAGCCCCGAGGAGAAGGCCCGCCCCTTCGCCAAGTATTTCTACGAAGAGATCCCCCAGCC
>JAFNAB010000151.1 GCA_017859955.1 Holophagaceae bacterium | reverse complement strand
GTCCTCCTCCTGCGCAGCGCCTTCACGCCGGGGGATCCGGCCCTGGGGCGCCGCCTGCTGCTGGGGGTCCTGAAGATCCTGGGCGAAGGCACCCCCTGGGTGGGCCTGGCCCACCAGGGCATCGAGCTCCTGGAAGATCCCGCGGCCGTCCAGGTCCTTCTGGGCTGCCGGGACCGGGGCATCCCCGTGCGCCTCTCCAGCGAAAGCCTCCTCTTCCTGGGAGGAGATCCCGGACCCTTTGAGGTCATGGAGGACCAGGAGTGGCAACGGCTTATGGGACGGGGCGGGATAACACTGGTCTGACCACCTTGCCCACCGGGCCGGGCCATGAAACCATAGGACCAATTCAACCCCGAAGCCGGGAAGCAGGTGCAATGCCTGCGCTGCCCCGCAACGGTAAGCGCCCTGGCTCCGCCGGGAGACTCTGACCCGAACCACTGGGAAACGTCCTGGGAAGGTGAGGGGGGTGCCAAGGCATCCGTCGCGCGCAAGCCCGGAGACCGGCCCCCATCCCTCGCCGCGGGAGCGAGAAGGAGCAAACGATGAAACTGCCTGTTCTTCCCACCCTGGACCCTGCCAAGAAGGTCGCCATCCAGGCGCACCAGGACGATCTCGCCAAGCCCCAGGGCAGCCTGGGCCGCCTGGAGGCCCTGGGCAACCAGATGGCCTGGATCGCCGGCACCCTCAAGATCGAGGATCCTGAAGCCTACCTCTTCACCTTCGGCGGAGACCACGGTATCGCCAAGCACGGAGTCAGCGCCTTCCCCCAGGAAGTGACCCCCCAGATGGTGGCCAACATGGCCCTGGGCGGCGCCGCCATCAATGTGCTCTGCCGGGCCAACCGCATCCATCACGCCATTGTAGATGTAGGCGTGGCGGTCCCCTGCGACCACCCCAAGGTGGTTCAGCGCAACGTGCTGCGGGGCACCGGAGATCCCCTGGCGGGTCCCGTCATGACCCGGGAGCAGGCGGAAGCCTGCCTCCAGGCCGGTATCGACCAGGTGGAGGCCCTGCCCCGCCACTCCTTCGCCCTGGTGGGCCTAGGCGAGCTGGGCATCGCCAACTCCGCCGTGGCGGCCCTCCTGGTGAGCGCCTTCACGGGCATTGATTCCGACGAAGCCACGGGGCCCGGCACCGGCGTCCAGGGTAGCGCTCTGGAGAACAAGCGCAGGGTCATCCGCGAAGTCCTGGCCAAGCACCGTCCCGATCCCAAGGACCCCATCGGCGTCCTGGCGGCCATCGGGGGCGCCGAGTTCGGCGCCATGGCCGGAGCCATGCTCGCCGCCGCTTCCCGGGGCTGGGCCGTGATCGTCGACGGCTACATCGCCGGAGCCGCAGCCTGCCTGGCCCTGGCCCTGGAACCCCGCCTCAAGGACTTCCTGGTCTGGTCCCACCGGAGTGCGGAGCCCGGCGCCACCAAGCTTCTGGAGAAGATCGAGATCCAGCCCATCCTGGACCTCAACTTCCGCCTGGGCGAGGGCACCGGTGCCGCCATGTCAGTCCCCGTCCTCCGGAGCGCCATCGCCGTCATGCGGGAGATGCTCACCTTCTCCGGCGCCGGCGTCAGCACCGCTGAACACTGAACCCTAACGAGGCCCATGCCGGTCTTCCAGCTCTCCAGCGCCCTCCAGTTCCCCGACCCCGAACGCTCGGATGCCGATGGCCTCCTGGCGGTGGGCGGGGATCTGAGACCGGAACGTCTGTTGCTGGCCTACACCCAGGGCATCTTTCCCTGGTTCGGGGAGGATAGCCCCATCCTCTGGTGGTCCCCCCTCAAGCGGGCCATCTTCCTGCCGGGAGATGAGCATTTTTCCAGGCGGACCCTGAGGGCCCTGAGGAGCCGGGGTTTCGAGATCCGCTGGGATACCCGTTTCCCGGAGGTGGTCCGGCTTTGCGCCGAGGTTCCCCGGCCCGGCCAGGATGGCACCTGGATCACCCCGGAGATGGTTCAGGCCTACACGGAACTCCACCAATTGGGGCACGCCCACTCGGTGGAGGCCTACCGGGAGGGCCGCCTCGTCGGCGGCCTCTACGGCGTGATCGTCGGGGCCGCCTTCTGTGGAGAAAGCATGTTCTCCCTGGAGGACTATGCCAGCCGTGCGGCCTTCCAGGCCCTCTGCGAGCGCCTGTGGACCAGGGGTTTCCACATCATCGACGGCCAGATGCCCAATGAGAACCTGGCAAGCCTGGGGGCTCGCATCATCAACCGGCGGGAGTACCTTGATCGCCTGGGGGAGGCCCGGCGTCAGACCGGCCCTTCGCTATGATGAAGTGAACGGGGAGACGGCATGGAGGCCAGGCGAAGGATCGAGATTCAGCGGATGCGCGGCCTTGCCATCGGCGCCTTCGCCGTGGCGATCTTCCTCTTCGTCATGGTGCCCTGGCGCCTGAGCGGGTCTCCCGGACCTGGACCCATGACCCTGCTGGTCTTCCATGCTGGAGCCTGGGGAATGGTGGTTCTTGGCTACGCCTGGCTGTTGAAGCGGATGCGCAGACGGGTCGCGACCGCTGAAGGGATGGCCTTCGGGCTTATGCTCATCGGCCTCGGGGTCACTAGCACCCAGCTATTGGGCTATGGGCGCCTCCAGGAAACGGCGGGCACCCTCCTGGTCTCCCTTGTGAGCGGCGTGGTCCTCCAGCGCCGCCGCTCCCTGATCGCCTTCCAGGGCATCCTGGTGGCGGTCTGGGTTTCTGCAGCCATCCAAGTGGCGGGTTGGTCGGGAACGGCCACATGGCTCTTCGATATTGTCCTGGCGTGCATCTTCGCCTTCAGTCTCCAGCAACTCCTGTCCCGCATGAACGCCGCCCTGCTGCATCGACTGGAACGCCAGCGCCAGACCCTCCAGCATCTGCGCCAGGCGCTCCGCGAGGTCCAGACCCTCAGCGGCCTCATCCCCATCTGCGCCCACTGCAAGAAGATCCGCAATGACGGTGGCTACTGGGAGCAGGTCGAGAGCTATATCCAGGCCCGCAGCGAGGCGGAGTTCACCCACGGCATCTGCCCGGAGTGCTCGGAAGAGGTCCGAAGGGAACTGCAGGATCTCCGGCCCTGAGGATCGGGCGGCACCCCTGCCATTCGTCCATGCTGAACTGCAGTTCGTCCATGCCCCCCTGCGGCTGGAAAGCGACGGCTGTCCGGGCCTGAAAGCCATTCCTAGGATGGGAAGCGTGGTTGCAGAAACCAAGCCCCACCCCAAGGAAAGGAATTGCCGTGTTTCGGGTCGCACTGAAAATGCTCTTCGGAGACCGGGGTAAGTACCTCGGCATTGTCATCGGCATCGCCCTGGCCTCCGTGCTGATGATCAACCAGCCGGGGATCATGATCTCCATCCTCAAGACCGTCAACGGCCTCATCAATGATGTCTCAGGCCCGGACCTCTGGGTCATGGATCCCATGGTGAAGAACGTGGACGATGTCAAACCCATGCAGGACACCCAGCTCTACCGGGTCCGGGGTGTAAAGGGAGTCGCCTGGGCGGTCCCCTTCTACAAGGGCAGCACCAAAGTCCGCATGTCCAACGGCGAGACGGTCCAGTCCGTCATGGTGGGCCTGGATGACGCCACCCTCATCGGTGGCCCCACCGAGATGCTGCAGGGCAGACTGGCAGACCTCCGGGAGCCCGATGGCATCATCGTCGACAAGGCCGGGGCCGAAGGGCGTCTGGCCAAGCCCAGTCCCCAGCCCGGGGGCAAGCCGATCCCCCTGAAGGTGGGGGACACCCTGGAGATCAATGACCAGCGGGCCGTGGTTGTGGGCATCGCCCGGGCCACCCAGACCTTCGCCTCCCAGCCCACCATCTATACGACCTACGGCCGGGCCAAGAGCTACGCCTTGAGCGAACGCAAGATGCTCAGCTATGTCCTGGCCAAGGCCCAGGCCGGGGAATCCCCGGAGGTGGTGGCCCGACGCATCACCCACGACACCGGCCTGCGGGGCCTGACCTCCGAGGAATTCAAGCAGAAGAACCTGGACTACATGATCCACAACACCAGCATCATCGTGAACTTCGGGTTCGTCGTGCTGATCGGCTTCATCGTGGGCGCCGCCGTGACCGGCCAGATCTTCTACAACTTCACCCTGGACAACCTGCGGCACTTCGGGGTCTTCAAGGCCATGGGCACACCGGATAGCGTGCTGCGCCGCATGATCCTGCTCCAGGCTCTGGTGGTGGGCTTCATCGGCTTCGGGCTGGGGGCGGGCATCACCGGCACCTTTGCAGCCATGAAGGCCAACAGCACCGACCTCAGCATGACCCTCAACTGGCAGCTCCTGAGCGCCAGCGGCGCCGCCGTCCTCCTCATCGTCCTCATGGCGGCCCTCATCAGCATCCGCAAGGTCATGAAACTCGAACCCGCCATCGTCTTCAAAGGCTAGACCATGTCCCAGACAACTCCTGCCATCCGCTGCAACGGCATCAAGAAGGTCTACGGCACCGGCGATACCCAGGTGCATGCCCTCCGGGGCGTGGATCTGGAGGTCCATGCCGGCGAGCTCCTCATGCTGGTGGGCCCCTCGGGTTGCGGCAAGACCACCCTCATCTCCATCATCGCGGGCATCCTGGACCAGACCGAGGGCGACTGCTCCCTCTTCGGCCAGGACTTCCGCCAGCTGCCCCCGGCGGAGCGGGTGCGGTACCGGGGCAAACACATCGGCTTCGTCTTCCAGGCCTTCAACCTCATCCCGACCCTGACGGTGGCAGAGAACACCGCCATCCCCCTGCTCATCAACGGCGAGAAGCGCGAGAAGGCCATTGCCCGGGCCATCCAGTGCCTCGAAGAGGTCGGCCTGGGCAGCAAGGTGGACGCCTTCCCCAGCCAGCTCTCCGGGGGCCAGCAGCAGCGGGTGGCCATCGCCCGGGCCCTGGTCCACGACCCCAAGCTCGTGGTCTGCGACGAGCCCACCAGCGCCCTGGACCACCAGACCGGAACCAAGGTCATGGAGGTCCTGAAGGGCCTGGCCATGGACGGCAAGCGCAGCCTGGTCATCGTCACCCATGACGCCCGGATCTTCGAATTCGCCGACCGCATCGCCCACATGGACGACGGCCACATCGAACGCGTCGAAGCCCGGGCGGCGCAGGACAACTGAGTCAACGCGGAGGGCGCGGAGATGGAAAAGAGAGGGCGCAGAGGAAAAGCAAGAGGCAGGACGAGACCGGTTTTCACGGCTTCGCCACCCCCCTGCTGCCCCCATCACCCCGCCAACCACCCGCGCCCCGGAGCAAAGCCTTCCGCTATGCCCCTGTGTTGATCATTCCAGCTTTGCAATCGAAAGGTCCCCCATGATGAAACCCAAAATCCTCCCCATCGTCGCCGGTCTCGGTCTGGTGTTCGCCACCGCCGTGGCCCTTCGCTCCAACACCAAGAAACCCGTCGCCCAGCCCATCGCCCAGCCGACGGAAGCCCCCTACACCACGTACATCGGCGGCGCAGGGCTGGTGGAGGCCAGCAACGACAACATCAGCATCGGCACCTCCCTGCCGGGCATCGTCCAGGCAGTCTTCGTGAAAGTCGGCGACCGGGCTCGGGCCGGCCAGGCTCTCTTCCAGATCGATGATCGGGAGCAGCGGGCGGATCTGGCGGTCAAGCAGGGGGATCTGGCCAAGGCTGAAGCCGCCCTCCAGGAGGCCCTGGCCTCCCAGAAGGACACCGCTTCCCAGTACGCCCTGGTGAAGGACGCCAAGGGTTCGGCGGTGAGCGTGGATGACATCCAGAAGCGTCAGAACGCCGCAGCCCTCGGGGACGCCAAGGTGCTGAGCGCCCGGGCGGCGGTCCAGTATGCCAAGGCCAGCCTGGCCACCACCCAGTCGGCCCTGGAGCGCCTCACGGTGCGCGCCCCCATGGCCGGGGAGATCCTCCAGGTGAACGTCCGCCCTGGTGAATACGCCGCCACCGGCGTTCTCAGCACTCCCCTCATGCGCCTGGGCAGCCAGGAGCAGCTCCACATCCGGGTGGACATCGACGAGAACGATGCCTGGCGCTTCAAGCCCAACACCCGGGCCACGGCCTTCCTCCGGGGCAACCGGGAGATCAAGGCCGAGGTCAGCTTCGCCCGGGTGGAGCCCTACGTCACCCCCAAGGTCTCCCTCACGGGCAGCAGCAGCGAGCGGGTGGATACCCGGGTCCTCCAGGTGATCTACAGCTTCGACCGCAAGTCCCTGCCCGTGTATGTCGGCCAGCAGATGGATGTCTTCATCGAGACCCCCGAGAACGCCGGAGGCCAGAAGTGAAAGCCCTCCTCCCCGCCTCCTTGGGCGCAGCCATGCTCCTCACGGGCTGCAAGGTCCAGACCTCCTATGAAAAACCCAAACTGCCAAGCCCGGCGACCTTCAGCCAGGGCAGCGGCACCGAGGCTCCAGGGCTGGAGAACGCAGCCTGGTGGAAGGCCTTCGGGGACCCCACCCTCGACAGCCTCATCACCCGATCCGTCCAGGGCAGCCTGAGCGTCCAGCAGGCCCAGGCCAGGATCCTCCAGGCCCGCGCCACCCTGGGCAGCGCCAAAGCCGACCAGCTGCCTTCGGTGAACGGGACGGCCTCCCTCACGCGGGGGAACACCAGCGACAACGCCTACGGCTACGTGACCCCCACCACCAGCCTCTATCAGGCAGGTTTCGACGCGAGCTGGGAACTGGACCTTTTCGGCGGCAAGCGCAAGGCCCGGGAGGCCGCCCAGGCCCGCCTGGAAGCCAGTGTGGAAGACCTTGGAGACGTCATTCTGAGCCTCCAGGGGGATGTGGCCACCAACTACATCACCCTCCGGAGCAACCAGGCCCTGCTGGGCATCGCACGCCAGAACGCCGAGGCCCAGCGCCAGACCGCCGAAGTAACCGAGGAGCGCTACCGCCTCGGGCTCACCAGCTACCTCGACGTGGCCCAGGCCAAGGCCCAGCTCTCCGGCACCACCGCAGAAATCCCCACCCTGGAAGCCGGGGTCCGGCAGTCCATCCACCGCCTGGGCATCCTGCTGGGCCTGGAGCCCACGGCCCTGATGGGGGAACTGTCCGAAGCCAGGGCCCTGCCCCAGGCCCAGGGAGTCATCGCCACCGGGCTGCCGTCGGAACTCCTG
>JAFNAB010000150.1 GCA_017859955.1 Holophagaceae bacterium | reverse complement strand
CTTTGCCATTGAAGGCCTCACCAGCCCCGATGGCCGCGTCCTTGGCAAGATGGCCCACGCCGAACGCGTGACCTCCAACGTCTGGCGCAACGTGCCTGGGGAGAAGGACATGGAACTCTTCCGCGCGGGCGTGGAGTACTTCGGGTAGCCCACTTCCTCCCTTCGGCGCCAGAGGCAAGATCCGAAGGCGCTGCAGGGGGGATCAGTCGAGCTTGGGAGGTTCCCTATGCTCCGAGGAGCGAGACAGGGCTGGCCCTACTCCGCCTTCCAGTGCTTCCGGATGAGGCCCTGGGTCAGGATCCTGAGGGAGGCGCCCTTGCTGGGGTTCCACTCCAGGTAGCTGGCGTGCTTGAGTTCCAGGGCCAGGGTCCTGGGGTGTTCGCTTTCGGCTTCTCGTCCCAGGACGAGGATGGGGCAGGCCGGGGGCTGGGCCTCCAGGAGGGCCTTGGCCCTTCGCCGCTCATCCCCTCCCATGCCAGCGGTGTCCACGAGGAGGAGCAGGGGGGGCTGGGCGAGGGCGGCTTTGTAGGGAGCCATGACCGCGGGTACTACCCGCAAGGCGTGGGCTCCGGCCAGGCTGGCCTCGAGTTGGGAGCCGAGGAGTTGGTCACTGCTCAGAAGGAGGATGCCTGCGGGCGGTGCTTTAGGCTGGGCGGCTTCCCGGGCCTGGGCGCGGATCTGGGCGCGATCCTCCCAGCGACGTTGGGCCTCGGCCCGGCGGGTCTCGATCCATCGATGGGTGAGGCCCAGGATGGGGTCTTCCAGGGGGGGCTGGAATTCCACCCCCAGGTAGGGGCCGCTGCTGTGGCAGATCCGGGCCGTGGTGCTGATGCAGGGGCCGTTGTCGAGTTCGATGCTGATCTGGGCCGTGATGCCCGGCAGCCAGGCGTCGTTATGACGGTAGTCCTTCAGGAAGATGCCCGCGCCATGAATGGAGAGGTTCTCCAACGAGAAAGGCTGGATGGAGACGCTGCTGAGGGTGGAGCTGGCCAGGGCCCCCATGGACTTCCCGACGCGCTCTTCACGGTAGGCCCTCCGCAGTTCGTCCACCCCCAGGGATTCGGGCACCGAAACCACGAGGGTTCGGCGGTGTTCATCCTGCTCATAGTCCAGAATCCGGGTATTCCCACTGTACATGGTGAGATCCCATGGGAAGCGGAGCCTCAGGGGGTGCTTGGCCAGGGTGTTGGCCACAGTTTCCCTTCCCATGGCGGCCCTGATGCGGAGCTTGGCTCCGTCCCGTTCGAGGAAGCGGGATTCGAAACTCAGGTAGGGGGTAGCCAGGAGCAGGGTTGCCTTCCGCTCGCACAGTTCCTCCAGAATCCCGTCCCTGGTCGGGCCTGTGAGGCCACCCTTCTGTCTGGAGTCGTTCGGCATGCTCAATCTTCCCGGGGGGCCATGGGGCTTTCGCCACCACTGGAGTGTCTGCGTATGATGCCCTGGGCCAGGCGTTCCAGGAAGGGGCCCCGTTGGGGGCTCCAGGCCATGGCGCTGGCAGCCTTCCAGGCGCTGGAGAGCTCGAAAAGGGTCGCTCCCTCCACCTCGGTGCCCAGGATGAGGACAGGGGCCTTGGCCTGGAGCAGCTCCACCAGGGTCCGGTTTCGCTTGCGCTGATCCAGGCTGAGGTCGCGGATATGGAAGATCACCAGGGAAGGCTTGGAGCCCAGGGCGTCCTTCACCGCCTGGACCGTGGGCAGAATCCGGCTGAGGGTGCGCAGGTTCTGAAGGACCCCCCGGAGGGCCTCCTCCAATCCGGCATCCTCGCTCACCAGCAGGATGCCTTGGGGGGGGAGCTGGCTTTCGGGACTCGCTGCCCGGGGCTCCTTGAGCTCCAGGCGACGGGCCAAGCGTTCCCTTTCCTCTTCACGTCTCAGGAAGACCCAGCGGGAAAGGGGCTCCTGGACGCCCTTGGGGAGGGCAGGGACGAACTCGATGCCCATGCGGCGGGTGTCCAGGTGGCGCACCACCGCCTCCGAATGGACCTGGATCTCCTCGGAGAGCGGAATGCTCACGGTGATCCGGTCCTCCACCATGAGGTGCTCCGAACCAAGGTCCCGCTGGGCCAGCAGCCTGGCACCGGTGGTGCTGAGGTCCACCAGGGTGGCGGTCATGAGCTGGGACTTGGGGGTACTGAAGGTGGTGGTCACCCGGCCCACCCGCTCCGCCCGGTAGGCCACCCGCTGGTCGTTCTCCACGATCTGCCGGGGTATGGAGAGCCGCAGGGTCCTTCGACCCTCGATCATGTCGAGGCCGATCACCTTCACCGGGGCTTCATAGAAGCCAAGGCCATGGGGGAAGCGGATCTTGAGATCGGAGGTCCGCAGGCCATAGATGGCATCCTCTCGGCTCATGGTCGCCTGAGCCTGGATCTCCCCGTCCTGGAGGGCCAGAAAGCCCGACTCGAAGCGAAGGAAGGGGCTGTCCAGGATCAGCAGCTCCCGGCGCGCGCAGGCTTCCTTCAGGATCGCCCGGACCTCTTCGGTGCTCTTGATGACGGTGGCCAACCTGCCCTCCCAGAGGTGATTCCCCTATATGATGGCCTCGCTTTCGCTTTCTATGGCAAGAATCCGGATGGCCAGGGCCGAGGACCTTGCTATGGTTGGGTGCAGGCGATGGAGTCCTATGGCTGCGACAGTCATCACGGGGGATATGGTGATCCGCGAGATCCTTGGGGTGGCCTGTGCCAACCGGGAACTGTTGATCCTTGTAACCCCGTATCTGAAGTTCGAGTCCAACTTCCTGCGCCTGGATCCTGATGCCCTCCATATCCGTATCGGCATGAGCGCAGAGGAGGTTATGTACGGCCTCCGGAACCCCGACCTCCGTTTCCGCTTTCCGCACCTGACCCAGTTCCTGGAAGGGCGCACCCGCATGATCGGCTTCGGGGTGCATGAGGGACGGCGCACCATCCGGATCGCTCTGCCCAGCACCCTTCAGGACGACGAACTCCGCCGGAACTACCGGGTGGAACGGGTCGGGCGGATCACCGTGACCTTCAGCGATTCCCGCTTCGAGCTGCACACCGCCCAGCTCCAGAACATCAGCCCCGGCGGCGCCCGATTCCTGAGCGGCACGGAGAACATTGAAGGCTTCGTGCGCCCGGGGGCCAAGCTCCACATCACCATACCTCTCACGGAGGACATCCACATCAACTGGACTGGCGTGGCCCGGTGGGTGCAGGATCGGGTTCTGGGGATCGAGTTCGTTCCGACCCTCCCCACGGCGCTGCTGGGAAACCTCAGCCGCTGGGTCTTCAAGAAGCGGGAAGAGGACAAGGAGCGGATTGAGCGCGCTGCCGCCGCTACCCTTCACGAAGTGGCCATGGTCAAGGGGGGGTCCACTCAGGTGGTTCTGCTCTCCCTGTCCTCCGAGGTGGAAAGCACCTTGAAGGAGTTGCTCCCCGAGATCCCTCTGCTCAAGCGGGTGCCCCCGACCTCCCAGGCCCTCAAAGAGGCCCTCGGTGAAGGGGTAGCCCTCTTCCTCCTCCATCTGCCCGGGGGCAACCTGGACGAGCGGCGCAGGCTCAAGAGTCTCGCGGAGACCATCGGGAAGCAGGCTCCCTTCGTACTCCTGGGGACCGACATCGAGAGTGGCCCCCTCTTCGAACTGGCTAACGACATGAAGGCCGTCGGTGCCTACGTTCTGGGCCCCAAGCCCGGTCCCTTCTTCCAGCGCCTTGTGCAGGGCATCCTGCGGCGCCATTCCGAAACGCCCAAGGAGGGCTGATTGAAGACCCTACTGGTCTACAGCGCCCCCAGGAGCGGGGCAGGGGATGAATGGATGGACTTCCTGCCCATCGGCCTGGGTTATCTCCAGGCGGCCCTCAAGGCCCAGGGATTCGCCTGTCGCTTGGCCAACCTCTCGGGCAAATCAAATCGGGAGATCCTGGCCTATTTCCGGGAACAGGAGGCGGATCTCATCGGCGTCTCCATGTTCACCTTCAACCGGAAGCGCAGCTTCGAGCTCCTGAAGCTGGCCCGGGAGGCCCGACCGGGTGCGCTCCTGGTGGCCGGAGGGCCCCACCCGACCCATCTGGCAGCCGAGGTCTTCGAGGAGTGCCCAGCCCTGGATCTCATCGTGAAGGGCGAGGGAGAGGGGCCCCTCCTGGGGATCGTGCAGCGGATGAAGTCTGGCGAGGATTGGCGGCACACCCCGGGGCTCATTCTGAGGGGTGGGGAGACCTCTTCCCAGCCGCCCCTGGAACTGACGAATCTCATCCCCGCCCAGTCCTTCGAGGCGGATTTCGTCCGGGACCCTCAACAGCTGGGCTATCTCAGCACCTCCCGGGGCTGCCCTGCCCGGTGCACCTTCTGCAATACGCCGGAATACTGGGGCTCGGGGATGCGCTTCCGGAACCCTGATTCCATCCTGAAGGAGATGGAGTTCCTCCAGGATCGCCACGGGCTCACCTACTTCAGCTTCCGGGACGACACCTTCACGGCCCAACGGAAGCGCACCCTGGAGCTGATGGACCTCATTCAGGCCTCTGACCTCCACCCTCTCTGGAACTGCCAGAGTCGCGTCAACCTGGTGGATGAGGAGCGGCTGGTGGCCATGAAGCGGGCCGGGTGCGAATTCATCCAGTTCGGCGTGGAGCATGGCAGCGAGCGGGTCCTCAAGTCCCTGGACAAGGGCACCTCCATGCAGAAGGTCCGGGAGGCCCTGGCCCTGGTGCGCAAGGTCGGGATGAACCTCGGCATCTTTCTCATCACGGGCATCCCCGGGGAGACCTGGGAGGATGTGGAGCAGAGCGGTGCCCTCATCCGGGAAACAAGGCCCCACGATGTGCAGATCTCACCGCTGGCGGTCTACCCCGGCACGCGGATCTTTGCCCAGTACCGGGCAGAGGGGCGCATCACCCGGGACTTCTTCCGTGTGACCGGGGATGCCGAGGTCTTCGCCCGGGTGGATGCCCATACGGAGAAGGCCCTGCTGCACCTGGAGCAGGTGGCCCACAAGACCCGTCCCAAGGCGGCCTACAGGCCCGCGGATTTCGCCCAGCAGAAGAAGTGGCTGGGGTACTGCACCGTGACCCAGCTGCTCTGTGGTGAAGCGGCCGAAGCCGCCGGGCGCTTCCAGGAGGCGGAGGCCGAATACGCGGAAATCATTCGACGGGAACCCGAAAGTACCTGGGGCTTCTTCCGCCGGGCCCTTTTGCGCCAGACCCTGGGCCAGACCCGGGGAGCCCGCGAGGATCTTCGTGAGGTCCTGAGGCTGGTGCCCAGGCACCCCGAAGCCAGGGCACTGGCTTCGGATTTGGGACTGGACTAATCCCGCCCCCGCCCCCGGTCCGATGGAAGACTCGGAAGGGTGATGGAGGAGCGACGTGGTGGCTGGGTTCCGGAGGATCTATGCGGGGCTTCTGACCCTCGCGGTCGGGGGCTGTGGCTTTGCCGCAGAACCCGAAGGGCGCTTCCGTTTCCGGAGCTACGGGTCGGAGCAGGGCCTCCAGGACGCCACCATCAACTCCATTACACAGGATGCCCGTGGCTTCCTCTGGATCGGCACCGAAACAGGCCTTCTCCGCTATGACGGCAGTCAGTTCCGGAAGTGGGGGCACAGGGATGGGCTCCCCGAGAGTCGGGTGCTCCGGGTGCTGCCGGACCAGGGGGGAGGTGTATGGGCCATGATGGCCACCCAGGGCGTGGCGCTTTTCCGGGAGGGGCAGTTCAAGGTCCCCACGGTCCAAGGCCATCCCCTCGCCCCAGCTTCCACCTCCATGCTGAGGGACTGGGAGGGGCGGGTGTGGCTCCTGCGCAAGGATGGCCTCTATGTCCAGACCGGTGGGGAGCATTTCCAGCGCCAGGGGGATGCCCCGGAGGGGAAACACCGGGCCTTCGCCGCCAGTCCCAGCCGTAAGTCCATCCTGGTCTTCAGCGAGGGGCGACTGTGGACCTGGAGTCAGAGCAAGGGGAGCTGGGAGTCCTGGGTGGACCTGAACGCCTTCCCGGAAGGCTTTTTGAACGGCCTCATGGAGGATGGCCAGGGGTGGTTCTGGCTGGTGGGAACCAAGATGCTGGGCTACCTGGACCCGGACGGGCGGCTCCACATGTCCTCGACGCTTCTGCCCGCCCCGGTCTACACGGGAGGTGAGGTGACCCGGGATGGTCTCGGACGGGTGTGGATTCCCACCAACGCCGGGTTGCTTTGGGTCAGGGGGGAGGAGCACGGGATTATCGACCAGTCCCTTGGGCTGCCGGTCAAGTGGACCAATGCCTCCCTGATGGATCGGGAAGGCAGCCTCTGGACGGCCAGTGCCTCCCTCTCAAGGATGCTGGATCGGGGTTACGTCAAGACCTTCCGCGAGGCAGACGGTCTTCCCAGTGAACTCGTCTGGTGCTTGCGCCGAGATCAGCGCGGAAGGCTCTGGGCCGGGACCAACAATGGTCTGGTCTGGCTGGGCCCCACGGGCTGGGTGAGGGTTCCGGGCACCGAGGGACTGGTGGTGGACTACCTGGAGGAGGATGCCCGGGGGCGTCTCTGGATCGCCTCGGCGGACCATGCACCCCTGTTGCTGAGCCCGGGGCAGGTGCGGCCCAGTGCGGCCCCACTGGGGATCCAGGCTCCCATCCGTGCGCTTTTCCGGGACCGTGAGGGATTCCTCTGGTTCAGCCATCAGGAGACGGGCGGCTTGAGCCGGGTGAGCCCCTCCGGGGACCTGATCACCCAGGAGACGTTCCCGGACGGATTGCTCAGCGGGAAACTGGGGGTCCAGGCCCTGCTGGAGGACGGCGCCGGACGCCTCTGGGTGGCCACGGATCAGGGGCTTCTTATCCGGGAAAAGGGCCGCTGGAGTCGTTGGACCCAGCAGGCGGGCCTGAAGCAGATCGCATTGGATGGTCTGGGTCAGGCCGCCGATGGTGGGGTCTGGATCTATTACTCGGAACCTTCAGGCGCCACCAAGCTGACGATGGCTGAGGGCCGGATCCAGGTCCTGCAGCACCTGGACAGCCAGGGGCTCCTTCCCTCGGATCTGATCTATGCCCTTGGGGAGGACCCCCAGGGCACGCTCTGGGTGTCTACGGATCAGGGGCAGGTGCGGGTGCGCCAGGGAACGGCCTTCCGTCTTGGCCGGGGCGTGGATCGCTCTCCGGACGAGGGCAACGGGGGGGCAATGCTGGTGGAAAGGGGTGGG
>JAFNAB010000149.1 GCA_017859955.1 Holophagaceae bacterium | reverse complement strand
CCAGGCCGGAGAAGGGGTGGCCTTCCTCCCCCACCTCTGCGTGCAGCGGGATCTGGAGATGGGCCTCCTCAAGGAGATCAAGGTCAAGGAACTGTCCCAGGAACGAGAGATCTACCTGCTGCGAATCGAAAAGAAGCCCCTGAGCCACGCGGCGGAGGCATTCCTGGGCGTGATCAAGGGGTGAAGGGAAAGGCCTCCATTGGGGTGGCGGAGCAACAGCCTGCAGGAAATGCAATCGCACCCCCAGAACGGATGCCCAAACGGCAGTGGGTCCAGGGCATAGCTTGGCCCCTCAGAAGTCAGGCTCTGCCCCCTGCCTCAAACCTGGAAATCACCAAACAGCGAGGAACAAATCAGCCGCACTAAATCCGCTTGACGGACGCAATCGGTTTTTGCCAATACCTGTTTCAGCTGAAATCGCACTGTTCCCTCTGCCAACCTGTGCTCACTCGCATAGGTGATAACAGAGCCCCCCTCGGCGATGCTCTTGGCCAGGCGCGCTTCAGCTGGGGAAAGAAGAAACATTTTTTCCAGCAATCTGGAAGATATTTCAAAGGGAGAACCGGGCTGGAGGATAACCAGCGCGATGCGGCTCTCGCATCTGTTCATTCCCCCCTGGGGCATGGGGAGGGCCACCACGTGGATCGGGCGTTGATCGCCATCTGTTCCACGAAGGGAGAGACAGAATTCCTTGCCGGAAAGTTTCGAATCGCCAGCTAGCCTTGTCTCACGACATGGATGGGTCGACTCCAATCCTGGCAACCCATGAGTGTTGCCGGGCAAACCAGGAGCTTTATCGGAAAGGCTGCATCGGAAGACTAGCTCATGCAATGCCATCGTCTCGTCGTGGAGCACACAGCCAAGCTTCTCACCATCGGTCAGCAGAGGTTTTCGCCTTTCCAGCAAATGACGCCCGGATGAATTGGCCCAGATAAGCCTAGCTCCCGGATCGCAAATGAGAAGCCCAGGCCGAATCTTGTCCAAGAGATGGGTCAGGTCGCTGCTCACCCGGCCCGCCTTGCGAAGCTCATCGGAGATTTCCAGGGCCTTGGCCATGTGCCTAGCCAACCCTGAAATCAGGATCCGTTCGTCCCGAGGGTAGACCTTCCGATCGTCCGGATGTCGATGCAGCACAAGGCAGCTGAAATCGTTGTGTGCAAGTGCGACATCCGCACAGAGGTAACGGCCCAGCCCCACTTGTCTCAGATTCTCCTGAAACCGTTTCCGGACCTGAGTAGGCATGGGGATGTCTTCGTCCCCTCCCACCTGAACATTGCCCGGTCTTAGGTCAGGCGGAAAGGTACCCGCCATCCGCGGATTCACGTCATCATCCAGAACCTGCAAGTGGACGGGCGTTTGATCTTCAGAATAGGAATCCCGAGCCACCCAGGTGGTGCGGAACCCCGAACCGACTCCTTGGCATCTCTGCAGGACGGCGCTGCGAACCTTCAAATTGGCGCAAACATGGTCAAGCGCATTTTGCCACTGGTGCGGTTCGCGCGCCGAGTCATAGATTTTCATGACAAGATCATGGTCAAGATTAACCATGGATCGACCTCAAGCTATTCAAAAACAGAGAATGGTAATTGGTATTACAGGTTGAACGGAAATCTGGCTCCGCCAAAACGGAAAATCCAGGGGATGACACTCAAAATTACTGATGTGTCACCTCCGGTTGTAACCAGGGATGTTACGCCGTTCCGAAACGGCAGGGATTGCAATCAATATTTTAATAATCACGGATACGCCGTTCCCTCTCCTGCCTTGAGCAAGGCGTCCGGCAGAAGTGGAACCAGCATTAGCGCGACCAAGGTGGTCGCGACGTTTAGACCGACCAGAGTGGGGAATGCCCAATGCAAGGTTCCATACATCCAGGATCCCAGAAGATCTGATCCATAGCCGACCACCAGGAAGAGGCTCCATACAATCCCGAAGACAAATCCCTCGGAGCCTTTAGGGATAGTACGAACAGCCAGATTCATCACCACGATGCAGATGAACTCATAGGCTGCCGCGTAGAGCAGGTCAACGATCAGGGCGTCCTGTGCAGTCCTGTAGTGCAAATAGCCAAGCGCTGCCGTTGCACTGAACAGGATGGAGCCAATGAGGGCGGTGCGCAAAGTCATCCGTCCACTAAGCGTGATGTAGATGAGACCACTGGCAATGGCCATTCCCCCTGACAATGCACCCAGCCAGCCCAGAAACCTGGGGGAAAAATGGTTCACATCGGTTTGAATGTACAGCAGGGGCGTAGAGAGACCTGGAGCCATGAATACACAGAACAGGATGGCGAGCGTGATCCAAAAGGACCGGGCATTGCGCAGTTCTCGAAACTGGCGGCAGATGTCCGCCATCCGAACGGACTTTACTTCCCTATTCCTGGGTGTATCAGCCTCTCTGAATAAATAGAGGATGGGCACCAGGGAGATCGTGATGGTTGCTGCAATACCACATACCCACCCTAGGGACATGCCAACGAAATAGCCTCCCAGCACTGATCCCGCAAGATTCGCAACGTTATTGCCCACACTGAATACCGACACCAATCTCCCAGATGTTCCATTCGCCTGCCCAACATCAACCATGAGGGCTCCTGCGGTGGATCCAGTCAGTGATATCAAAAGAGTAATCACAAACAAGGCTGGAAGCAGCCAACCGAACCGGTGGGGAATCAGCGGAAGCAATAGCCAGGCAACGCTTGCAAGCGTGCATCCGAAAACCATGTAGGAAATTCGGTGCGACCCAAAGAGGGGGACATTGTCAGACAAGAGGCCAAACAACGGTTTCAAATAGACCGGGATAAGAGCAAGAGCGAAGAACAGAGATAGTTCCACGGGCTTAAGGCCAAGCTGATCCTTGAGCAGCAGTTTGATGGGCAATCTCATGATGCCTTCGTCAATCGTCGTGAACATGGTCACGAAAGCAACACTACCCAGAAGGGCTGCGATCCCTCCACTTGGGTAGAACAGTGCCCTGAGCGGTCCTCGGGATTCTTTCATAGAGGAATGTTCCGACTCAGCCTGGGATGTGCTTGGTCAGTCCAGGTTTCCGATGTCCTCATAGGTACCTTCCACCCAGTTCTGAAAACGCACCTCCCCCGAATGACCAATATGCACCTCATTCGACCAGGAAATCTGAGGTTGGGAGTTGGCCTGGTTTATTCAGGCAAGACAGTCCCATAATCACACAAATGGCCCAAAATGCTCCAAGGAATCCGGAGATATGCATGCAAACCACTCCCTCCCGGGGGTTCACCTCCTTTGACCGTTCTTCAGGAGGGAGCGATCTATATGTTTTGGCTACTTCTGGTTCAATTGCGTAGAGGCCATTTGGGCGTATAGCTGAGCCGTGGCGTAGTCGGTGTAGACCTCACCCCACTGGGCCATCCGAGTTTTCGGCAGTGTAGTTCCCTTGCGATGGTCCTGAAGGGAAAACGCCTTTTCCATCTGCCGGCCTTTCCACCAGGATTGGGATGCCTGATTCAGAAGCCCGGCCACCGATTTGCGGGTCTGGATGTTCAGACGGGGCCACGCCTTGAACATGGCAAGTTGAGCACGCTCAACCATGGCAAAGGCATCCGCAGCGGCCCTGCCAGCCGTCTTGTCAATGGATTCAGACAGTTGCCATTTTGTATACTCACCCGTTGGTTTAGGATCCTGCGGCCAATAGTTGACAATCGAAGTGCCCTGGGGCACACCTAATTGCAAGTATACGGTGTCCAGTTTTGGGTACTGGATGATCTGGTACTCACCCCCTTCACAGAGGTTGCCTGGCACAAAGCACATATTTGGGTCAGTATTGTCGTTGGGAACCGGAATGGTGTGCCATGTCTTGGAAGCGACATCGAACCAATCATTCGCCAGCCACACATTCTTGATGAAGTCCAGGCTGACGGTCCGATTGCCTGCTGCACGGAGCTTCTCGAAAAGGGTGTTGTACCGCACGTAGCTATCGGGGTTGTAGTCCGGATTCAGGTTGTAGGGAACCATGCTTGGATCGTCGTAGTTGTTGGTCTGGACCAGGAAATCCGTTTCGCCCAGATCCCCCGGCTTCCGGACGGCCCAGTTGCAGACTGCCGTTTCGTAGATCATGATATTGTGCTTCTTGTCGGCAAATACAAACTGGCCTGTGGCACCTGCTCGCGGCGTGGAGTTGATCCAGGACACCGCCTCCTCGGGAGATTTGGGGTACTGCACGAGGTAATGGAAGACCGCTTCCGCCGTCAGGCCCCATTGGGGCGCACAAGCCGTTCCGGGATCCACGATGGCAGCGGGCATGACCCAGGCGTAATGGCTGTTCATGCCATGGTTGTTGGCGATTCTTCCGGCATACGTCAGCGTAATGAAGCGTTCCCCGTCCGTGGGGTAGGCCACCAGGATCACGTAGTCCGTCAGTTCCAGGAAGGCGCCACCCGTGATGGTGACCATAGCCTCCCCATCCGGAGTCTTGCTCTTGGTGGCGGCAAAAGCGGAGCATGCGGAAATCGGCCTCGTATCCCTCCGCTTCTTGGCCTGACGCATGGCCTCCTTGCTCATGGCAATGGTCTTTGCCCCTACGACCCCGGTTTCTGCCGGATAATCACCGGCCGGGCGGCACCAGAGCTCCTCGGGGACGACCATGATGGCAACGAGGTCCGCGTAGCTGACCGTGTAGCCTTTGTTTGAGCACCCCTGGGCCATGCCCCGGAGCCAGTCCTGCAGCTTCGGATCGTACTTGGCGATGTAGTAGCTCCAGACCTGGATATCTTTGTCGATCCCAGCCCTCCCCAGCAGGGCACCGGAGTTGTCACGAACACTGGGGACCAGGATATTCCAGACCTTATCCCGCTGGGAGGCAATGAGGTCGGCGGCCTGCTCGCCGTACTGGACGCCCATGTCGTAGTTGCTCCCCGAAACGACGACAACTCTTACGGGTGGCGTCGACGGGACCTCTGAGGCGACCAGGGTGGAATAGCTCTGGAAGCTGACCATCACAAATAGGGCTAGGCCGACACCTTGCCGAAGAGCTTTAGCCATTCCAGCAGATAAGCTCAATTGCTTTTCACTATATCGGTACACCATAAAATGACCTCTTAGTGGATGCATGGTTATAAATAAACTTAGTACTGGCCTTAGGCCAAACCGATGATGCGATCCTGGCTTCAGTTGGCAGGTTGAAACCAGTCAGAACCCAGGCACCTGCAATATGGCAGGTGCCTGGGTCAGATTCAGTCAATTCACAGAGGCTGTGCCTCGTGCCAGAGTTGTCTTCGCCATCTGGGCATAGAGCTGGGCCTGGGCAAAATAAGTAAGCGCTGAAGCCCAGAGAGTAATAGTCTGAGTCGGATCTGAGCTGAGCTTCGCAAAACCCGCTCTATCAATGCCAGCGGTATAGGCAGCGAACGACTGATCGATCTGGTCTTTAACCTCAGCGTAGAGATACTCAGGTAAATATGGGTTCGCATTCTTGGCGCTTTCGAGCGCCCCCGCTGCTTCCCAGAAATAGGCCAGCGCATCTGCATCGGCCTTGCTAGCCACAACCTTGGGGTCTGTGGATAACTGGATCTTAACGTACTCTCCTGTGACAGAGGCCGGGATGCCAATACCACCGGGCGTCCCGGTGCCTAGGTAAGCCACCTTCTCGGAAGGAATAAAAATACTTGATGCACAAGAAGTCTTGTCGTTGGAGGTATTGCCATTAAACGGCTCATTATAATGCCAAGTCGCATTTGCTAGGTCATACCAGTTATCAGAGGCAAAGATTCCCTTGGTCCACTTCCAGTCCACAGCTTGGGGAGCTGCCTCCTTGAGGTATTGACTCACCGTATCGTAGCGAGCATTGGTCCCGCCGATTTCAAAGGGGAAGTTGTACTGCTGAAGGGATGCGTCCACCAAGTGGTTGGTCTGGACCAGATAGCTCCCGGTTTCCCCCTCGTCGCCGGGCACCCGCAGCTTGTAGGCCTCGGCACAGCTTTCGAAATCCTGGATGGAGCTGGCATCGCTGAGCATGAATCCACCCGCGGCCGATCCCCTCGGGGTTGATTTCAAATAGGCGATCGCCGCCGCAGGAGAGTCCACGTACTGTGAAAGGTAATGGAAATAGCTTTCCCCCAAACCCCAGGAGGGGGACTGCGTGGGGATAGCCGTCATGCTCCAGGCGAAACCATGGCTGTTCATGGCGGCATTAGCATTGACACGACCGGCAAAGGTCTGGGACACCCAACTGGCACCCTCCGTCGGGAAGGCCAGGAGGATGATGTTGTTGGACATCTCCTCACCCGCCATCTGATCCAAAGCGTGGATTGGCAGGCCATCCGGAGTAAGTGACCCCATGGCTGCAAAACTATTGCAGGAGTGATAGCCCTGGTAGGAGGGGCTGGCTACAGGCTTGGTTGGATTCGTGATGCCGGTTTCGGCGGGATAGGGTACCGAAGGCCTGCACCAGAGCTCGGAGGGGTAGTACATGATCATCATCAGATCGTTGTGACTGACCGTGTATCCTTTTTCCTTCATCCCGGCCTGGAGGCCATCCATCCAGTCCTCTAGCTTGGGGTTGTGCTTCTTGATGTAGTAGTCCCAGACCTGCATGTCCTTCTCCACGACATCTTTTGTGTAGATGTCATAGAGCTTGCTCTTCATGATGGCCAAGTTGTGAATGATCGCAGCTGAAGCCTGGTTGGCATACTGTACGCCCATCTCGTGGTTGGTCCCGGATACGGCAACTACCTGAGGGAACCCTGTGGGCACGTAAGGCTCCGGCACGGAATTGGAAGTGGTACTGGAGGAATGGCTGCCGCCACAACCGACGAGGCTGGCCAAAACAAGACAGGCGCTGGCGGTCGCAGCCCACTTCCCAACAAATTTGTTCATTGAAATCTCCATAAAAATAATTAATTAACTAATCATATCCAGACCAACATATGTCTAGGGACCCCGCAATAGCACCCGGTTCCCGCTTTGCTGTCGCATAGCCATTGCACCCCCTCAACCAGTTGAAATAGGACCTGTGGAGTGAGGCTATTTGGTACAAAGCTTTCGGACATATCCCATATGGGATATGCCCGACTATTTTCTAGAAATGTCTGAGGTGGCTGCTACTCGAAGTCCGTCCCCGCCGGGTTTCCCAGGAAAAGGTGATAGGCCGGGTTCTCGCTCTCGTCCGTGTAGGGATAGCCGACTTCTTCCACGAAGCGCTGGAAGGCCTGGCGCTCCTCCTTGGCT
>JAFNAB010000148.1 GCA_017859955.1 Holophagaceae bacterium | reverse complement strand
CACCTCACCCTCGTGGACGTCGAAGCTCACGTTGTTGTTGGCCACCAGACCGCCGAAGCGCTTGGTGACTCCCTTGATGGAAAGAATGGGTTCACTCATATCAGTTTTCACACACCTTGAAGAGGGCTGTTGAAATCCTCACCAAGGGGCGGGCTGGCTCGCCAACCCGCCCCCCAGGTCAGGCCTACTTGGTGGGCAGGGGGAAGACCGGCTCACCCGTCTTGGTGGCAAAGTCGTGCTTGGAGAGCACCACCTTGAGCTCCCACTTCTCGGGGCCGTCCTTCTTGAACCACTGGCCGAAGAGCACGGGGCCGCGGCTGAAGTGGTTTTCGTCGAACTTCACCCGGTGACCGATGGTCACGAGGTCCGTGTCCTTGAGGGCCGCATTGACCTTCTCGGGCTCAAGGGACTTGGCGCGCTGGATGGCGTCGACCAGGACCTGCACCGAACGGTAGCCGGGGCCGATGGCGGGGTTGATGGGCTGGTTCTTGGCGGCCTTCCAGCGGGCAGCCAGGGAGGCGGGGGTGGTATCACCGAATCCGGGGCAGTTCTTGAAGGAGGGATCCCACCAGATCTCGGAGCCGATGCCATTGGCCAGATCGCCACCCCAGGAGTTGGCGTCGTTGTAGTAGAGGGCGCCACGGCTGATCATGACCAGCTTGGGGTTGAAGCCCAGGGCCTTGCACTGCTTCCAGACGGCGCCGAAGAAGGGGCCGGGGGAGTTGCCCCAGAGGATCTGGACGTCCGCATCCTTCCAGGCCTTGATGACGGAGGAGAAATCGGTGGTTTCCATGGGCATCAGGCCCAGGTTCTTTTCCACGCCGACAGCGGTGTAGCCCATCTTGGCGAGGGAGGGACCGAAGACGGTGTACCAGCCGCGGCCGTCAGGATCGTCGGAAGCCAGGACGCCGACCTTCTTGTTGGTCTGCCCGCCGAACTGGGTGAGCATTTCGGACCAGGTATCCAGGACGGTGTAACCGGGCTTGCCAGCCCGGAAGTCGTCGCCCGTGGCAGGGGTAGCGATGGCCATCAGACCGGCGGCCCAGGTGAACTGCCACTTGGTGGGGGTCTCGTTCCTCATGCCCATCCAGGGCTCCAGGGGACCCACGGAGGTGACATAGGGCACCTTGTAGCGGTCGCAGGCCTGGGACACACCGGCGTGCATCGGGGGGGGCTCGTCGCCGCTCACGATGAAGCTGACGTTGTCCTGGTTGATGAGGCTTTCGGCCAGGGAGCCGGCCTTGTTGGGATCGCTCTCGTTGTCCACCACCACAAGCTTGATGGGCATCTTCTGGTCGCCGACCTGAACGCCACCCTGCTTGTTGATGTCTTCCACGGCGGCCTGGATGCCGAAGACGCCACCCTGACCGAAGGACGCGAACATGCCGGACTGGGCATGGACGACGCCGATCTTGATTTCCTTCCCGCCCTTCTTGTCACACCCTGTCACGAGCAGTGCGGTGACAGCGGCCAAGCCTGCTGCAACGGATACGAGTTTCTTCACAGTTATTCCTCCCTGGTGGTTATAAAGTTTCGGACTGCTGACGCAGGACGATATGACCGTTCGAATGACTGCACGAATGCAGCCATGGGATTAAGTGGATGGATTACTTGATCTGTTTTACAGGGACGGTACTAAGCCTTTTTGTGGAGTTCTGGGAGATTTGCAAAGAAATGTAAAGACCGCGGATTCGAAAATCCGGGATGCCCACTATCCGGCAGCAAGCCGGAATCCTGTGGCATGGGCCCCCTGCGCAGCCTGAGAGCGGACAAAGCTCCTGCCAGACACCCGTACCGCGCCCAGGAGTGGCCAAATGCAGCATTGAACCGATCATGCCCTGGCCCAGGACCTCCGCCGGGGCATATTCACCGGGACGATCCCCAGCTATCCTCTTATCAGGCCAGTAAAATCCACAAAAGCGGAATATGCACGCAGTTGCATACGAATATGGCGGGGATGCCAACCATGGAAGGTCCGATGAAGATCCTCATTATCGATGACGACAAAAAACTCTGTCGGCTGATCGGGGACTACCTGGAACCCATGAACTACCACGTCGATTCGGCCTACACCGGTGATGAGGGGCTTTCCATGTTCGCCGCCAATGAGTACCAGGCGGTGATCCTGGATGTCATGATGCCGGGGCGGGACGGTTTCTCGGTACTGCAGAGCCTCCGGAAAATCTCGGATGTCCCAGTCCTGATGTTTTCGGCCCGCAATGAAGAGGCCGACCGGATCGTGGGTCTGGAACTGGGGGCCGATGACTATCTGCCGAAGACCTTCTCCTCCCGGGAACTGCTGGCACGGCTCCGGGCAGTGACCCGCCGGGCCCAGATGGCACCCAGGAAGGAAGAAGAGCCGGAGCCCCCGAAAACCCTGGTGGTCGGTCCCCTGTCCATCGCCCTGGAGGCGCGGGAAGTGACCCTTGAGGGACGGGGGATCAAGCTCACGGCCATCGAATACGAAATCCTGGTCTGCCTGGCCCAGTCCGCAGGGCGGGTGCTCAGCCGGGACCGTCTCCTGGATCTGGTGGCCGGCCGGGATTACGACGCCCTCGATCGATCCATCGATGTCCACATCTCCTCGCTGCGACGGAAGCTCGGTGACACCCCCAGGAATCCGCGCCTCATCCAGACCATCCGATCCGCTGGCTACATGCTGAAGAAGGGCGGCGACTGCTCATGAGGAAACCCCATTTTTCACTGTTCACCAAGACCCTCTTCTGGCTCTTCCTCAACCTGGCGGTGCTGCCGATTATCCTGCTGGTGACATCGATCTTCTTCAACCACCAGATCATCCTCCACGACATCCTGGCCATACAGGGTCAGGCCCGGATGCGGAAGACCTTCCGGGTCATCTGTGACGATCTGGCCGGGAAACCTGAGGACCAGTGGAGTGACACCCTGATCCAGTACTCGAGGAAGTACAAGGTCGACCTGGTCCTGATCTTCGGCGATGGGACGAGCTACGCCTCCATGCCCTTCAGGCTCAACGAATCCATCCTGAACAAGGTGCGCTACTCCATCGACCAGTACCATACCCTCCAGCACCGGCAATACCTGGGCGAACCCGTCCCCCTCCTGCCGGAGAACAACCCCCTCCACCCGCACCTCCTGATGCAGACCGGCAACCCGCCCCTTTTCTGGACGGGGGTGGTCATCGAAATGCCCCATGGCCCGAAGGGCGCCATGAGCACGGCCATGATCTCGACCGTCTCCGAGTCGGTCACCGGAAACGGCTTCCTCCTGGAGCCCCTGCCCTGGGTCCTGATCTTCATGGGCGTCGCCCTTCTTTCGGTTGTGCTGTGGCTGCCGGTCATTCATCGCATCACGCGCCCCCTGGGACGCATGACCCTGGCGACCGAGCGGATCGCCCATGGCGATTTCAAAATCACCCTCCCGGAGGACCGGGGAGACGAAATCGGCCGCCTGGCCAAGGCCATCAACCGCATGACCGAACAACTGGCAGTCCTCCTTAAGGGGCATAAACGATTAATTGGAGACATCGCCCACGAGCTGGGCTCTCCCCTGGCCCGGATCCAGTTCGGCCTGGGCGCCCTGGAACAACGCGTGGAGGAAGGGAATCGCGAGAGGGTCCAGGAGATCATGGAAGAGGTCGATCACATGTCAGCCCTGGTCCAGGAGCTCCTGTCCCTTTCGCGGGTGGAACTCGACAAGCGTTCCGTAGTGCTGATCGGCGCGGAACTTCTGCCCATGGTGGAGGCCGCAGTCAAACGGGAGTTCACCTCCTCGGTCCAGATCCGGCTGGCCGTGGAGCCCAATCTGTGGGTGGTCGCCTGTCCCAATCTGCTGATCCGGGCCATATCGAACCTGATCCGCAACAGCGTCAAATACGCCGGCAAGGACGGCCCCATCTCAATTTCAGCCTATCCAGAGGAGGATCGGGTCACCCTTGAGATCAGCGACTGCGGACCAGGGATTCCCGAGGAATACCTGAGCCTGCTCTTCGAACCCTTCTTCCGGCCCCAACCCTCCCGGGATCGGGACTCCGGAGGCGTCGGGCTGGGGCTCGCCATCGTGAAAACCTGCGTGGAGAGCTGCCGGGGAAGCGTTTCAGTCCGCAACCTGGAGCCCCACGGCTTTGCAGTCACGATTCAGCTGGTGAAGACCCCCCGCCACACGGACTGATACCGATTCGCAATCAATAAACCAAAGTGCCAAAACGACTTCCACCACCAAGGCGCGAAGGCACCAGGGAGTCACCAAGGGTTTACTTGCGATCAATGTCTGCGCCCCGGGGCAATGTGAAAGCCAGCTCTCATCGCCGCGCGCCACTGGCTGGACACTCTGGCCGCCCCGCTATGCGGGGGCGTGCGGCGGTGCCGCACGCGTTCCGGGAGGGGCAGGCGGCGGAGGCACGTGAACGTGCCATAGCCACCTGCCCCTCCCGGAACCAAGCCCGAGTGTCCTGGTCAACACATCAGGCTTTTCTTGGTGAAACTTGGTGCCCTTGCTGCCTTGGTGGTGGAATTCATGCTTTTGTTTGCATATGCGTATGAGCCACCCAAAGCAAACCCCCGGGCCCAGCGAGGACCCAGGGGCGGGAGCGGCGGTGCAGCCGGGTCAGGCCTGGGCCAGGCCTTCTTCCAGGGCTTCGAGGATGTCGTCAATGTGCTCGATGCCGATGGAGAGGCGCACGAGGTCGGGGGTGAGGCCACCGGCGATCTGCTGTTCTTCGCTGAGCTGGGAATGGGTGGTGCTGGCGGGGTGGATGATCAGGCTCTTGGCATCGCCCACGTTGGCCAGGTGGGAGAAGAGGGAGATGTTATCGATGAGCTTCACGCCAGCCTCGGCGCCGCCCTTGATGCCGAAGACCACCACACCGCCATTGCCCTTCTTGAAGTATTTCTGGGCGGTCTCGTGGCTGGGATCCCCAGGCAGGCCGGGATAGCGCACCCAGGAGACCTTGGGGTGCTTCTGCAGGTACTGGGCCACCGCCAGGGCATTCTCGCTGTGGCGTACGATGCGCAGGGGCAGCGTCTCCAGACCCTGGAGGAAGAGCCAGGCATTGTCCGGGGTGATGGCGGCCCCCAGGTTGCGAAGAGGCACAGTGCGGGCCCGGAGGATGAAGGCCAGGGGAGCCAGGGGCTCGGGCAGGTCCAGGGCCCAGCGCAGGCCGTGGTAGTTGGGATCAGGCTCGGTGAAGAGGGGGTGCCTGCCGCCCTTCCAATCGAACTTCCCGGAATCCGTGATGCTGCCGCCGATACCGGTGCCATGGCCACCGATCCACTTGGTCAGGGAATTGATGACAATGTCGGCGCCGTGCTGGATGGTCTGGAGCAGGTAGGGCGTGGAGAAGGTGGCATCCACGATGAGGGGCAGACCGTTGCGGTGGGCCACGGCGGCGATCTTCTCGATATCCACAACATCCAACAGGGGGTTGCCGATGGCTTCGATGAAGACGGCCCGGGTCTTGTCCGTGATGGCCTGCTGGAAGTTCTCGGGATCCTTGGGATCCACGAACTTCACCTTGATGCCCAGGGAGGGCAGGATGGCATCGAACTGGGTGTAGGTGCCGCCGTAGAGGTTGTTGGCGGCCACGATCTCGTCACCGGCCTGGGCCAGGGTGATGATGGCGTAGAAGATGGCTGAGGTGCCGGAGGCCAGGGCCAGGGTGGCAGCGCCGCCCTCCAGCTGGGAGATGCGCTGCTCCAGCACATCCTGGGTGGGATTGCCGATGCGGGTGTAGATGTTCCCCAGCTCCCGGAGGCCAAAGAGATTGGCGGCGTGTTCCGTGTTCTTGAACACGTAGGAGCTGGTTCGGTGGATGGGAACCCCCAGGCTCAAGGTCGTGGGATCCGGGGACTGCCCGCCGTGGATGGCAATGGTTTCGGGACGGTAGGACTTGGTCATAGGTATTCCTTTCTGTTGCTGAGTCTGAATAGGATCCTGCACATGCGTTTCTTTGTTTTTCTCCGCGCTCTCCGCGGCTCCGCGTGCCCCTACTTCGGCAGGTAGATCTGATCGAAGACGCCGCCATCTTTGAAGAAGGTGTCCTGGGCTTTCTGCCAGCCACCGAAGACTTCGTAGATGGTGAAGAACTTCACGTTGGGAAACTGCTTGGCCGTGGCCTTGCGCACTGCGTCATCCGTGGGGCGGTAGTAGTGCTTGGCGCCGATCACCTGGGCCTCCTTCGTGAAGAGGAAGTCGAGATAGGCCTGGGCCACCTGCGTGGTCCCGTGGCGCTGGGCGTTGCGATCCACCAGGGCCACCGGGGGTTCCGCCAGGATGCTCACACTGGGGGTCACGATATCGAACTTGTCCTTGCCCAGCTCCAGCTTGGCCAGAATGGCTTCGTTCTCCCAGGCCAGCAGCACATCACCGAGCCCGCGTTCCACAAAGGTTGTGGTGGCGCCCCGGGCACCGGAATCCAGCACCGGAACATGCTTGAAGAGTTCGGAGACGTAGGCCTTGGCCTTGTTCCAATCCCCGCCGTTGACCTTCTGGGCCCAGCCCCAGGCCGCCAGGAAGTTCCAGCGGGCACCACCAGAGGTCTTGGGATTGGGGGTGATCACCTGGACACCCGGCTTGATCAGATCCGCCCAGTCGTGGATGCCCTTGGGGTTGCCCTTGCGCACCAGGAACACGATGGTGCTGCCGAAGGGGGTGCTGTTGTGGGGCAGGCGGCGCTGCCAGTCCGCGGGCAGGAGCTGGCGCTGCTGGGCCAGGGCATCGATGTCGTAGGCGAGGGCCAGGGTCACCACATCGGCCTGGAGGCCATCGATGACCGAGCGGGCCTGCTTGCCGGAACCGCCGTGGCTCTGCTGGATCGTGAGGTCCTGGCCCGTCTTGGCCTTCCACTGCTTGGCGAAGACCTGGTTGATGTCCTGGTAGAGCTCCCGGGTGGGGTCGTAGGAGACATTGAGGAGCTTCACCTGGGCCTGGGCCGTGAGGCCCGCCAGGGGGAGGAGGGCTGCGAGAAGGAAGCGGGAAAAGCGTTTCATGGAGAATCCTGTTTCTAAGAGGTTTCAAGGGCGAATGAATACACCGAAGGCCGGCACGATCCCAGGAGCGATGCATGGGGCTGACAGCGAAGCGGTCCTGTCCAGCGAGCAAAGCCATGGTCAAAACTCCCCAAAGGATGAATAAGCAACGAGTGCGACCCCAGTCAGTAAGGCTCCAGGGAGGCCCCTGAGAGAAGGCTATCTCCCACCCCAGAGGGGGTCAAGAAGATTTTTTAAGTATTCCGATTGACTTAGTATGTTTTGATTGACATCAAACCTAGCCCGCGAGCACCCGAGCGGTTTGAAGCACCCCCCACAAAGGGAATCGCCCAGGACTCAACCCCGGGCGGAACGGCCATCATTAAGCCGTTCCGCCCGAACCGGTTCAGGCCTTTCTCAGGATGTAGAAGGTGTAGCCGTAGCTATGGCCAGTCTGGCGGTAGGTTTCGATTTCGGAACGCTGGGCGTCAATGAGTTCCGCCAGGCCAAGCGTCTGGGCATGGCGACAGCACTGCTGCTCGACCGCAGCGTAATAATCCCACCAGTCCTGCCGGGGCAGCCTGAAATGGGCGAGCACTTCCAATCCCAGATCCCTGGCGATAGCGAGGTTGCTGGCCTCGCTGCCCATGCCCGGGTACCACTCCGCCCAGAGGCGCCTGGCCAGCTCGGGTGGGTCCGGATCGAACCAGGTGGCTTCCGTGATGGCCATGATGCCGCCTGGGCGCATCAGCTCCCTCCAGATGCGAAGGCCGGGCTCCCAACCGAGATGGGAGATGGCCCCCTCGGACCAGAGCAGGTCGAGGCTTCCCGGAAGGATCTCGGGAGCGGCGATGTCCCCGCAGCGGGGAAGGACCAGGGGTAGCAGCCCTTGGGCTTCGGCGGCGGCCCATAGGACATCCAGAGCGCTGCCATCGGCATCCAGCGCCAGGATGGGGACCTGGAGCGTGCGGGCCAGGAGCAAGGCGGAAGCGCCCGAGCCACAGCCGAGATCGGCGACCTTCGGATGGGCAGGCAGCGGGCAGAGGCTGAGCGCCCGCAGGGTGGACGCCTCGCTGCCGGGCCCCCTCCGCAACATACCTTGAAACAGGTGCAACAGCGGGGCCCAGGCAGTCATGAACGGCATGGAGGGAAAAGGGGGATGTGGATTCATGGGAATCTCCAAAACAACGTACAGATTCGGATCGGGTCGCAAGACCCGGAAATGAGAGGGCAGACATCCGCTTCGGCTACGAAGCGGCCAGCACCGACTCCCGATCTGCTGTGTACTTGGATGGCATCCAGACTCCCGGCACCTATGCTAAGTGATCGGGCCGGAGTAGAAAAGCCCTCCCACGTCAATTCCGCACGCGGAACCATGGCTGCTACCTTTGTCAATCGATGCCGATGCGGACTCATCCTGGTCCACCATCGCATTGACAAGACTCGGTTCCATTCGTCACACGAATAACTCGAAAATAACAAACATTACAGCACTAAAGTAGCCAGTGCAGGCGTATAACAACGGCCTGCACTGGCGACAATGGCAACCACAAAAATGTTTATTATCTAAAAGAGCAGAAAAACCGACGTTGTGAAGTAGTTCTCCTTGTCCGTGGCGGGAGCTGCGGGAATCACGTTGTTCCCGATCTTCACGACGCCACCCACTCGGTGCACCATCTCAGCCGCAAGCGAGGTGCTGCTGTCGCTCTTCATGAATCCATAGGCGGCCTTGAAGATAGCCCCCTTGAAGATCGTGAACTCGCCGCCCACCTCGATGCCCTTGTGGTTCTCTGCGGAACCTCCGCCCGCGGGGGTAGTCCAGTTGAGGGGCGCGTTCCAGACCATCGGATTGGCCATCCCCATGACGTCGAAACCGGATTCGGCCCTTCGGTATTGCATGTAGAAGCCGCCGGTCCCTTTCATGAACGGATGGGCCCCGAGGAACTTGAAAGTCCCATAGTAGGCAAGGGGCGCCTTGGAGGCATGAGTGACCAAATCTGTATTTAATAGCTTGGCCCCCTCGGAATTGTTACGAGCGTACTCACCGGAAACCGTGAACCAGGGCACCTGATTGGCGACGTATTTGTACTCGCCGCCCACGGAATAGCTCTTGATCACACAGGCCGTGCCTTCGGAGGTGACATCCGCGAAGTAGCCAGCGCTGAGGGTCAGGCCAGTCATGGGGCGGACCTTAAGGTCGGCGCATACGAAAGTCATATGGCCGTTCAGGTTGATGTAGCCGTAGTCACTGGCAACATCGGTGACCTGGGTACTGTTGACATTGCCGAACTTGGTCACATACAGCTTTCCCGCAACCCAATCGTTTCCGGCATGGAGGCTGACTCCATCCTGGTAGGGTGCCCCACCCAGGGTCCCCAAGCCAATATCTGGCATGAAGCGGCCTACCGCCACCTCGGCGAAGCCGTAATTCTTGGCAAGGTAGGCCTCTTTGATCTCGGTCTTGGTGTTGGTCGTCCGTCCACTCAGGTGTTCGTTGCCTAGCCAAGCGTGGAAACGCGCTCCCTCATCGAAGGACTTGTCCAGAAAGAAGGCCAGGTTCAAGCGATTTTCATTCTTTCCATCGATGTACGCATTTCCATAACCGGAGGGGACCGAAGCCCCCATGTCCTCGGCAACCCCCCTCGGGTTCTGGGTCCACTCATAGCGGTATTGGAAAAATCCTGAGACCTTCCAGCCGAGGACCTCATGTGGGTCGGCGGCGAAGCCCGCAGTGGCAAGACTGAGGGTGCTCAGGATGGCGAGGGTTTTTCTCATAGATACTCCTTTGGGTTATGCCCTGCGGGCAAAGGATGAGTGACCCGGGAACAATTCCCGGGCACCCGATGCACGACAGAAGGAAGAGGCAGTCCCACCCACCCCAACCTGTGTCGCTACTACAGCAGCCCCATGCGCTCAGATCACCGAGGGTCTAGTTGTAACGACCGTACTTCTCCACGGCGTCGAAGAAGGCCTTCACATTTTCATGGCGAGCGTTGATGGGAATGCTGCACCCAGAGGAATAGATCAGTCCGCCCCCCTTGCCGATGGTTCCGATCAACTTCTTGGCATAGGCATCCACATCGTCGGGGGTGCCCGTTGCGAAGAGCGGGGATTTCATATCCCCCATCAGGGCACAGTGGCCACCCAGGATTTCCTTCGCCCTGAAGATGTCCGTGAAGCCGTCGAGCTCCAGCACGAACTTGCCCTTGGGAAGCTCCAGGAAGAACTCCAGGTTACCGGTCCAGTCTGCGTCGAAGTGGAGGATCGGGGTCAGGTCTGCGGCGATCATCTTCTCGAGATACATCTTCAGCTGCGGCCACACGAAGCGCTTGAACTGTCGGGGGCCGATGAAGCTGGTGTTGCTCCGCCCGCCGCCGACCATCACCCGATTGATCCCGCAAGACTTGGCGGCTCCGATGCACATCTCCGAAAAGCCCTCAGCGACCTTCCAAACCGCCGCCTCCACCTTGTCCCCCACCTGGAAGAGGTCCTTAATGAACTGGGGAAAGGAACGGGCCATCATGAGCAGATCGAAAGGAATCCCCCCAAGGATCGCGGTGTAGGGAATCTGTCCCCGTGAGGCGAGATGCTGCATCTCCACCCGGTTGAACTCGGTGACTTCATGGAGTGCGGCCAGGACTTCTCCCTGGCTGATCTCGTTGGAGGTCTGCCAGAACTTGAGCATATAGGGGAAGAACCCCTGACTCAGCAGGAGGTCATAGTCCTCTCGACTGAGGGTTTCCAGCTCGTGGTTCTGGTACTCGGCATTCTCCGGGAGATCGCGGCCGGGAAATTTAGACTTCATAAGCCCGATTCTGCTGGCAAACGGTGCTGCAATATCACTAGAGAGCTCACGCATGTCCCACATGGGATATGCGTCAGCCATCGCGTCGATGGCCTTCCGGTTCTTTTCCATGTCCCAGAGGAATTCGGCATTGGTAAGGCCTGCGAACTGCCCAGGGTACTGGCCCTGCAGAGGAGCGCACAGCACGCGGTCGACCGGTTCCATCCGCACCGTGGCATTAAAACGCTCTTCCGGCGTCATTACATCTTTTGACATAACCATTTCTTTACTCCTTCTTGTTAAATAAGCACACATGCCTCAACAGCCCGGAAAAGCAGGCCATTAAAATCGACACGGTGCAAACTCGTGGTTGCTAACCCACGATAGCAACCAGCCCCTGTGATCCGGATCTAGCGGGTATACACTTTCCCCACCCATGGTGGTCGAAAATTTCAACCACCCCCGCGAACCCGATCCATCTATAGTGACCCCAGACGCCCCCCCAGGAGGAGAATTGGACTTCAAGCAGCTGCAGGTCTTCCTGGTGACCGCTGAGAGCCTCAACTTCACCAAGGCCTCCCAATCACTGGGCCTGACACATTCGAGTGTGAGCTACCAGATTGCAGCCTTGGAACAGAGCGTGGGTGTAAAGCTTTTCCACCGGGACAAGCACAAGGTCAAACTCACCCCGGCCGGGCGCAGCTTTTATTATGAAGTCCGCGAACTGGTGGAAACCTACGAACAAGCCAAAGAAAGGGCCAGGAAGCGGGCCTGTGGGGAGATCGGCGAAATTTTCATCGGGTTCCTGGGAGGGGCAGAGAGGCGGTTTCTTCCGCTGTTCATCAAACGGTTTCAAGCCTCGCACCCCTTGATCAAACTCCACATCAAGCGCTACGACATGGTGCCCCTGAACGCCGCACTGGACGAAGGACGCTTGGATATCGGATTCACCCTTTCCCATGGGTTCGAAGCCCGGAAAGGCTTTGCAACCCGTGCCATCTTCTCCGAGCGCCTCGTGGTTGCCATGCGCCACGACCATCCGCTGGCCGACCAGCAGAACATCAGCCTCGCCGATCTCTGTCAATCCAGCCTCATCGCCCTTAACCCTCAAATCGCCGAACCCATCAGGAAGTGGACCGAACAGGTCTTCGCCAAGTACCCCAGCGCCCCCAGGGTGACCCGCTGGGCCTCGGACTTCGAGTCCCTTTTCCTGGAACTCGAAGGTGGGGAAGAAGTGGTCATGATCCCCCACTACCGATTGGCACCGTTCCTCAATCCAAGGATCTGCTTCAGGGAGATCGAAGAGGAGGAAGCCCGGGTAGACTTTCTGGCCGTCTGGCGAGAGTCCGCCGACAACCCTGCCCTGCCAACCTTCCTCCGCGAGTTGGGCCTCAGTCCGTCAACTTCAGCCCCACTCTGAAATGCAGCAAAGCACACATACAAAAAACCCGCCTTGCGGCGGGATTGGTGGAGGTGGCGGGAGTCGAACCCGCGTCCAAGAAGCGTGATGTGGAGGGTCGTCCACAGGCTTGGTCCATTTTGCGTGACCTCTGCAGGGGAATT
>JAFNAB010000147.1 GCA_017859955.1 Holophagaceae bacterium | reverse complement strand
GCCCTGGCCCGCCAGGGTGTGGACATCATCGTGGCCGAGACCGGTGACGGCATCATGGGCGAGTATGGCGTCCAGGAGATCCTGGCGGACCCCGAACTGCGGGCCCTCGGCAAGGCCTTCCTCCTCTGCGCCAACGACCCCGTGGGTGTTTCCGGGGGCGTGCAGGAGATGAAGAACGTCTACGGCATTCAGGTGGACGTCGTCACCGGGCCCGCCACGGACAATGATGTGGGCGTACGCTTCGTGGCCAAGGCCACTGGTCTGCCCGGCATCAACGCCCGCACCAAGCCGCGCATCCTGGCCGAGCACATCCAGGAGCTCCTGGAGGAGCGGGTGCCGGGCTTCGGGTCCAAGCGGAGGAATGCGTTGAAGGACGAAGAATAAAGATCAAACGAGTCAACACAGAGGGCACAGAGAAAGGAAAAAGAGAGGGCACAGAGGAAAGGCTGGAAAATGACAGGGGGCGGGTGAAGTTCAACCACAGAGCTGCCAATTCTGTTTGATGGCTTTTCTTTCCTCTCTTGGTTTTCCTCGCTTTTATCTTTTCCTCCGTGCCCTCTCTTTTGAATCTCTGTGCCCTCTGTGTTGACTCAGTTGTTTTTGAGGTGGTTATGCAATTCGATTCGGTGCTCATCGGGGCGGCTGGCTATGGCGGGGGGGAGTTGCTTCGGCTGCTGCTGGGGCATCCCAATGCGGGTTCCATCCAGGCGGTGAGCCGGTCCCAGGGGGGCAAGCCTGTCTACACGGCCCACCCGGGCCTCAAGGGTTTCATGGACCAGAACTTCCACGAGGAGGCGGACTGGGCCGAGCTGGCCAAGAGCGAGTATCCGGTGGTATTTTCGGCCCAGGCTCACGGCGACCTCGCCCAGCAGCTGCCCGAACTCGAGGCGGCCTGGGCCAAGGCGGGCATTCAGGACCGGGTCATCCTGGTGGACTTTTCGGGCGACTTCCGGCTGGATGATGCGGAAGTCTTTGAGAAGGCCTACGGCAAGCCCCATCCCTGCCCGGAATACTTCTCAAAGTTCGTGTACGCCTGTCCGGAAGTGAATCGCGAAGCGATCCGTTCCGCCAAGCGCATCGCCAACCCGGGCTGCTTTGCCACGGCCCTGAACATCGCCCTGCTGCCCCTGGCCAAACTCGATGTCTCCTTTGTGGCCGTGAGCGCCGCCACAGGGTCCTCGGGTTCCGGGGTCAAGCCCCAGGCGGGTACTCACCACCCCGAGCGTGCTCAGGACTACAAGGCCTACAAGGTCCTGAAGCACCAGCACTGCTCCGAGGTCAGCCGTATCCTGGCGGATCAGGGGGCCAAGGACTTCAACTTCGCCTTCGTGCCCCACTCGGCTCCCATGGTCCGGGGGATCTTCGCCACGGTGCAGTTCGAGCTGCCCCAGGGCTTTGACGCCCACCGCCTCCGGGAGCACTACCAGGCCTTCTACAAGGAAGCCGCCTTTGTGCGCTTCGCCCAGGAATCCCCCCGGGTGGCCCCGGTCCTGGGGAGCAACATGGCCGAGGTGGCGGTCCAGGCCGACGGCCGGAGCGCGGTGGTCATGGTGGCCATCGACAACCTCATGAAGGGCATGGCCGGTCAGGCCCTGCAGAACCTCAACCTGGCCCTGGGACTGGACGAGCGGGCGGGGCTGAAGATCGCTGGACGCTGCCCGTAGCGGCAAAGGCCATTACCAAGCAAGTCCGCTGTGCGGGCTTGCTTGGTAATGAAATCACCGGTTTCTTTCCCCGAAAAACGCCGTTCCGATCCTCACCTGATCGCTACCGGCTTCGATGGCCTCTTCCAGGTCATCACTCATGCCCATGGAGAGCCGGAGGCGCTGGCCCAGCTTGTCCTGCCAGGTCTGCCGGAGCCGGGCCATGTCTTGAAAGGCTTCGGGGTTGCCGGGTGGGGGAATGGCCAGGAAGCCCTGCAGGGGAAGGCGGACATCCCCTTCGAGGGCGTCGATCAGGGCCGGGAGTTCGGCCTCGGAGCAGCCGCCCTGCTTGGTCTCCTCTCCCCAGAGGTCCATCTGGATCCAGATGCCCCGGGAGAGCTGGAGTTCTTCAGCCAGGTGGCGCAGGCGCAGGGCCAGTTCCGGCCGGTCCACGGTCATGATCTGGGTGAAGTGCTGAAGGGCCTGCTTGGCCTTGTTGCGCTGGAGGGGACCGATGAGGACAAAGCTCAGGTCGGGGCAGGCCTGGGCTTTGCCGAGTCCCTCCTGTACGTAATTCTCGCCGAAGGTGGCAAAGCCCACTTCACTGGCGGCCTGGATGAGCTCGATGGGTTGGCGCTTGGAAACCGGCAGCAGCTCGACTGAGCTGGGGACCCGGTTGCAGGCTTCACAGGCCTTCTGGATCCGCGCCCTGAGGATTTCCACGCGCAGAGAGATGCTGGTCATTGCGGGGCGGATTGGATCAGATAGCGCTGGCAGGACTCGCAGGCCACCAGGCCGGTTTCTTTCAGTTGGTGCAGGACCATGGAGCGGACCTTGGTCCGGCATCCTGTGCAGGTGCCCCCTTCCACGGTCACGATGGCCTTCCCGTGGCGCTGCTGAAGGATGCGGTTGAAGCGGTTCAATTCGCCCGCACCGAGGGCCAGTTCGAGTTCGGCCTTGCGGATCGTCAGGCGCTTTTCGGCGACCACCTGATTTTCATGCTCTGACAGGAAGGCGGTATGGTACTCGTCAAATTCACTCTGGAGCTTGATTTCCTTGGCTTCCAGCTCGGTGGTTTCGGCCTTCAGTGTCTCGATCCGCTGTTCGGCCTCCTTTAGGGGGCGGGCCACGGCACTGCGCTCGCGTTCTCTGGCGTCGAGGTCCCGGAGGGCGGCGGTGTACTGGACTTTCTGCTTGGCGGACTTCACGGAGGTGCGTGCGGAATCCTCCAGGCTCTGGGCCAGGGACAGGGTTTTGGAAAGTTCCTGACGCTTGGCTTCCAGGGCTTCCAGGGTCTTGGCGACATCCGAGAGGCGTTTGCGGGTGGATTTGAGATCGGCGTCCAGGGCTGCCAGTTCCGGTGGGAAGTTGGCCAGGTCCCGATGGATGACAGCCAGGTTGTCGTGAACCGACTGGAGTTCTTGAAGGATGGGGAGGACGCTCATGGTTTTAGATTAGCGCGCTGAAGGGTCTCTGTTTCTTTGGAAATCTTAGCTTTTTTCAGATGTTTGGATGTGAGGGGCAAAAAATTGTCTGATTGATATTGAAGAAAATATGACTCAATCTGACTAAGAAAATTTTGAGCGCACGCAATTCATGCTTGACACTCAGGTGTGGCGCGCTAAATTAGCACTCGCACATCGTGAGTGCTAACATCCCCGCCCGGGGTATCCATCATGGAGGATTTCATGAACATCACCCCCCTTTACGATCGCGTGGTCCTGAAGCGCGTCGAGGCAGCTGAGACGGTTCGTGGCGGCATCATCATCCCCGACACCGCCAAGGAGAAGCCCCTCGAGGCCGAGATCATCGCCGTCGGCGAAGGCAAGTACGACGACAACGGCAAGCGTGTGCCCCTCACCGTCAAGGCCGGCGACAAGGTCCTGATCGGCAAGTACACCGGCACCGAGATCAAGGTCGACGGCGTTGACCTCGTCATCGTTCGCGAAGACGAGATCCTGGCCATCGTCAAGTAAGATTCCTTCCAAGATTCCCCATTTCTAGGAGATACACATGGCTGCTAAGTCCATTGTCTATGCCGAAGACGCCCGCCAGGCCATCCTGCGCGGTGTGAACAAGCTCGCTGATGCCGTTCAGGTGACCCTCGGCCCCAAGGGCCGCAACGTCCTGATCGAGAAGAAGTTCGGTTCCCCCCTCCTGACCAAGGACGGCGTCACCGTCGCCAAGGAGATCGAGCTCAAGGACAAGCACGAGAACATGGGCGCCCAGCTCGTCCGTGAAGTCGCCTCCAAGACCTCCGATGTGGCCGGTGACGGCACCACCACCGCCACTGTGCTGGCCCGCGCCATCTACAAAGAGGGCATCAAGGCCGTCGTGAGCGGCGCCAACACCATGGAGATCAAGAAGGGCATCGACCTGGCTGTGGCTGAGGTCGTGGCCGCCATCGACGAGATCAAGAAGCCCGTCGAAGGCAATGCCATCGCCCAGGTCGGCACCATCTCCGCCAACGGCGATGCCGAGATCGGCCAGATCATTGCCGAGGCCATGGGCAAGGTCGGCAAGGACGGCGTCATCACGGTGGAAGAGGCCAAGGGCCGCGAGACCGAGCTGACCGTGGTCGAGGGCATGCAGTTCGATCGTGGCTACCTGAGCCCCTACTTCGTGACCAACCCCGATCAGATGAAGGTTGAGCTCGAGAACGCCCTCATCCTCGTCTACGAGAAGAAGGTCTCCAACATGCGCGACCTCCTGCCCCTCCTGGAGCAGGTCGTTCAGAGCCGCCAGCCCCTGCTGATCATCGCCGAGGATGTGGATGGCGAAGCCCTGGCCACCCTGGTGGTCAACAAGATCCGCGGCACCCTGAACATCGCCGCCGTCAAAGCCCCCGGCTTCGGCGACCGCCGCAAGGCCATGATGGAAGACATCGCCATCCTGACCGGCGGCAAGGCCATCACCGAGGACCTCGGCCTCAAGCTTGAGAACCTCACCGTGGCTGATCTGGGCTCCGCCAAGAAGATCGTCATCGACAAGGAGAACACCACCATCATCGAGGGCGCCGGCGCCACCGATGCCATCCAGGCCCGGGTCAAGCAGATCCGCGCCCAGGTGGAGCAGAGCACCTCCGATTACGACAAGGAAAAGCTCCAGGAGCGCCTTGCCAAGCTGGTGGGTGGCGTGGCCGTGATCAAGGTCGGCGCCGCTTCCGAGACCGAGATGAAGGAGAAGAAGGCTCGCGTGGAAGACGCCATGCACGCCACCAAGGCTGCCGTGGAAGACGGCATCGTGGCCGGCGGCGGCGTTGCCCTGATCCGCTCCATCGCTCGTCTGGCTGCCCTCACCGTCAAGGGTGATCAGGCTACCGGCGTCGCCATCGTCAAGAAGTCCCTGGAGGAGCCCCTCCGCCAGATCGCCAGCAACGCTGGTGTCGAAGGTTCCGTCATCGTGAACCGCGTCAAGGATGAGAAGGGCAACTTCGGCTACAACGCCGCCACCGACGAGTTCGGTGACATGGTGGCCTTCGGTGTCATCGACCCCGCCAAGGTGACCAAGTCCGCCCTGCGCAACGCCGCTTCCGTGGCTGCCATGATGCTGACCACCGAAGCCATCATCGCCGACATCCCCGAGCCCAAGGCCGCTGCTCCTGGCGGCGCCCCCGGCATGGGCATGCCCGGCATGGACGACATGTATTGATCCTTTCGCCCGCGTTGCGTGCGAAAGAGGGGCCCGGACTTGTCCGGGCCCTTTTTCATAGGGGTGGTACTGCTGGTGAGTAACCGTGGGCAGTACCACGAAATCCCCGGCGCCCTGTTCAAGGCCGTGCCCTTCACTGACATGCAGGAGTGACCCACCGACTGGAATTGGAAGCGGGCTCTCCCATGTGCCAGGATGGCCATGCCCCAGGGCCTATGCTCAACCCAATCCCCCTTTCTCTGGAGTTTCCATGAACATCCTCATGCTTCTGGGTAGCCCCCGTTCCCAGGGGAACTCGGCCGCCATCGCGGCCCACTTCGCCAAGACGGCCACGGCTCTGGGGGCCGAGGTCCGGACCGTCGAACTCAACGGACTGAGCTACCGAGGGTGCCAGGCCTGCTACGCGTGCAAGACCAAGGCTGACCGTTGTGTCCTGCAGGATGATCTGAGCCCGGTCCTGGCCGCCGTGGAGGCGGCCGATGTCCTGGTCCTGGCCACTCCCATCTACTTCGGGGATGTCACGGCCCAGCTCAAGGGCTTCCTGGACCGCTCCTACGCCTTCCTGGCTCCGACCTACCTGACCGGGGGGCCCAAGAACCGGCTCAACGATAAGAAGCTAATCTTCATTCAGACCCAGGGCAATCCCGATCCCTCCTTCTTCGGGGGCGTGTTCCCACGGATCAATCACTTCATGGAATGGATGGGTTTCACGGACGGCCAGCTGATCCGCGCCTGCGGTCTGGGGCCCCAGCGCGGCCAAGAGATTCCGACCCAGGTGCTGGCCGAGGTCGAAACCGCCGCTCGGGGCCTCTTGGCGAGGGCGTGAGGGCTCGGCGCTAATCCTGGGGCGATCCCAGGAAGGCCGAGTCGTCACCAACTCAGAACGAGGTCTAAGCCGGTCAGACCGATTCCATGAACATGGCCATCAGCCGGGCCTGCATTGCTTGGGCCACGGCCTGGCGGTCGTGGCCGTTGCGGAGCCTCTCGCCCAGCTGCTTCCCGGCCGCGACGGCAGTCCCCAGCAGGGCAGGCTGTTTCCCGACATTTGGAATCATATCCTCGGTGATCCGGGCGCCAGGGCCGAATAGCATCGCGGGAATGCCTACCTTGCAGGTCTCCCCGTAGCCGCAGGAAAAGCAGGACGCGGCGCCCTGGCCGTCCACCTTGGCTACCGGTTCCACGAAGTTGTAAAGGAAGAACTTATCCATATCGTCCACAACTGGTCGGCCAGACGTGCCGCCCACCCCCACGGACACTGCCAGCTTGCCCCAGAGGGTGTCCCCTTCCCGATGGCGGAACTGGTACCAGCGCTCCAGGAAGGCGTGAGTCGAGGCATTCAGCGTCGAGTAATAGTTTGGCGCGCCGATGACGAAGGCGTCCGCGTCCACGATCAGCTGCCGGAGGGGGGTCATGTCGTCCTGCACTCGACACACATTGTCATGGGCGCATCCGAGGCATGCAGTGCAGCCAAGAATGCGCTTCCCTTTTAGGGAAACCAGATCGTAGTCGCAACCGGTGTTTTCCAGGACTGTCCGGACCAACTGATGAACGCCCGACCGCGACTCATCCCGGTGGCTGCCGCAGATTCCGAGAACTCTCATGGGGACTCCTTTGTGGTGTCCCTACAACCTACGCGCCCCGCGCCCCTGGCCCTGTAGCCGACGCTACAACTTAATTGAATTTCTTCACTCCCGGGGTAGTGGCGTTCTCCGGTTTTCCATGCTCGCGCGCCAGGTTGGTCAGTACCCGGAGCAGTCTTTCTTCCAGTCCGGTGACGGCGGTGGCTTCCAATTGGTCAGTTAGACCCCGATGCTCCTTGGGGCACCCCGGTGCATGAAAATGGGGGTGCCGACCCACCCCAGGGGATTCATTTCAGGTGCGGGCCAGGCCAGGATTTGCGGCAAGCTGGATTGGGATACCCAGTCAAGGCCGTACGTCCTTTGGCGGTTCGACCCCGTTAGTTAGACTGGCCCGCGCGGATATTAGTACCACGGTGTGTCGCACCCTGCCAGGGATTGCACGAATTACAGTGTCGAAGTTCCATGCTCCGCGCCCGGGTATCTCACTTCTTCTGGAGGTGTCCCATGGGGTCCATCCGAGTCTGTTTCAAGGTCGTCTGTGGGCTGGATGTCCACCAGGCCGAAGTTGTGGCCTGTCTCAGCATCCAGGACTCGCGGGGCAGGCTCCGGCGGGTCACCCGTCGCTTCCGAACGGTCTACTCTGACCTGGTCCAGCTCCGCGATTGGCTGGTCTCGGAACATTGTGAGGCCGTGGGCATGGAAGCCACTGGGCATTACTGGAAGCCGATCTACAGCGTCCTGGAGGGCCACACCCAACTGATTGTGGGTAATCCCAATCAGATGAAGGGCCTGAAAGGACGCAAAACCGATCAGCAGGATGCCGAGTGGATTGCTGATCTCACCCGCCTGGGCCTCATTAAACCCAGCTTTGTACCTCCACCCGCCTTTCGGGCCCTCCGGGATCTCCTGCGCACTCGGCGCGGCATGATCCAGGCTCGAACCACCCTCCAGAACGAGACCCTCAAGCTACTGGAGGTTGGCGGCGTGAAGCTCTCCACCTTCATGAGCTCTGTTTTCGGCGTCTCGGGCATGGCCATGCTCCGAGCCCTGGCCAGAGGGGAATGCGTTGCAGGGCAGGTGCATCTCCTGGCCAAGGGCAAGCTCCGCTCCAAGATGGCGGACCTTCGATTGGCCCTCGAGCAGCCCCTGCCACCTCACCTCCAGCAGATCCTCGCCATCCAGCTCGAACGGATGGATCAACTGGAAACCCATATCCAATCCCTCGATACGCGGATCGAGGAAAGGATGGCTCCCTATGAAGCCGAGCGACGCCTCCTGATCGAGATCTCAGGCATCGGCCATGCCTCTGCGAACGTGATCCTCGCGGAGATCGGCGTGGATATGGGCGTCTTTACCACCCCGGATCACCTGGCTGCCTGGGCCGGGCTCGCTCCGGGGAGCTACGAAACAGGTGGTAAGAAGCGCCGTGCCCCTGCCCTGAAAGGCAATGTCTATCTCAAAACCATGCTGGTCGAATGCGCTGGAGCTGCCGTCCGCACCAAAGGCACCTACTTCAGTGCCAAGTTCCATCAGTTGCGCCGAAGAGGAATGGATTATGCCAAAGCCATTGTAGCCATTGCCCACAAACTCCTGATCGTCATCCACAAGGTCCTTGCAGGAAGGACTCCCTACAAAGATCTCGGAGCGGCATACTGTGAACAACGAAACCGCACCCGCACTATCCGAAACCTCACCCGCAGGCTCGAATCCCTCGGCTTTGCTGTCACACTCCAAAACCTGCAAATCGAGTCTTAACTATTTCAAGAATTACGTGTAATCCACAGGTCAGGCAATCCTCCATGCACCAGGCCGAGAGGGGGTATGCGCTCTCCTCCGTGAGGGCGGTCTCTCCGACCACCGCCCCGGGGCCTCGGATATCGAGGGTGATTTCGGCGCCATCTGGGAGCAGCCGGGTCAGTTTGATGAGGCCGGCCTTGAGTAGGAACATCTCCCCAGCCGGGTCGCCCTGGAGGAAGATCTGTTCTCCCTTGGAGCGACGTTTCCGGAGGGCTCCCTCCACCAGCGCCTGGGCATCCCGTTGGGCCAGTCCCTGGAATATCCAGAGTTCCCCAAGGCAGGAGGGGTGTAGGGGGCTGAATTCGCTCCCGGCGGTCTCACAGCTGCAGGCTGTCATGTGCATCCCCGAATGGCGGCAAAGGTGCGCTGGACCCGTCCCGGCGCATCCAATCGTATCCAGGGAACAGACAAGTCCAGAGAATTCGCTTCCCTGGCCGGTGTCAGACCGTTTCCCGGAACATGGCCATCAGTCTCGCCTGCATGGCCTGGGTCACGGCCATCCGGTCGTGTCCGTTGCGCAATCGCTCGCCAAGGGCTTTGCCCGCCGCAGCGGCTGCCTTCATCACCTCGGGCTGTTTGGCCACATCGGGGATCATGTCGTCCGTAATCTTCGGGTCGGGGCCGAAGAGCATGGTGGGAATGCCCACCTTGCAGGTCTCCCCATAGCCGCACGAGAAGCAGGAGGCAGCGCCCTGACCGGACACCTTGGCCAGGGGCTCGATGAAGTTGTAGAGGAGGAACTTCTCCATCTCCCAGGGGACGGGGCGCCCATCGGCGCCGCCGACTCCCACGGTAACCGCCAGCTTGCCCCAGAGGGTGTTCCCTTCCTGGTGGCGGAACTGGAACCAGCGCTCCAGAAAGGCGTGGGTGGCGGCGTTCATTGATGAATAATAATTCGGCGCCCCGATGACATAGGCGTCCGCCTCGACGATCTTGGGACGCAGCGGCGTAAGGTCGTCATTTACCCGGCAGATGTTGTCATTGGCGCAGCCGAGGCAGGCCGTGCAACCGGAGATCTGCTTGCCCCGGAGGGAGATCAATTCGTAGTCGCAGCCGGTGTTTTCGAGGACCGTTTCCACCAGGCGGTAGACGCCGGAGCGCTTTTCGTCTCGAGGACTTCCTGAAATGCCGAGGATTTTCATACGGGTCTCCTGGTGGCGGTTGGGCCATGACGTTGGTTGATTGCTGCCGGATCAGAAGGTGAGGCCCTTCGCGCCCTGGAGGAGGGTCTCCTCGAACTTCGCTCCGTGGGTCTGGGCACCGGTGAAATCGGCGTTCACACAGAGGCTGACGCTGAAGTTCGTGCCGAAAAGCTTGGCGTTCCGGAGATTGGCGTTCGTCAGGTTGGCCAGGCGCAGGTTGGCCCGCGTGAGATCCGCCTGCTCCAGGTTCACGCCATCAAAGAGGGCCTCCTTGCAGTTGGCCTCCGCAAGATTCGCCCGCCGGAGATTGGCTCCCCGGAAGTCGGCGTGGACCAGCAGGGCCTCGGACAGGTCCGCTTCCTCCATGGTGCAGCCCCGGAAGCTTGTTCCGGCCAGGTTGTTGCCCGCTAGTTTGGCGCCGTTGAATCGGCTTTTGTCGAACTTGATGTCCTGGAAATCCAGGCCCCGGAGATCCAGGCCGGAATAGTCCAGTTCGGCCATGCTCCGGCCTTCCGTGAGGTAGATGATGAGGTCTTCCCGCGTGAGTTCGGACATGGTGCCGCCTGGGGTTCGGTCAGGACTGTTTCGGCCTTTTTTCGATCCAGGATGAGCTTTGGGCAGCCAAGAAAAGGGCCCGGACGGATCCGGGCCCATTCTGTGAAAACGTTGGGGATTACCCGCGGGTCATGGTGCCGTCCCAGGTCTCGATCTTCTTGGGAATGGCCTTGCCGGTGTTCCAGGTGGTGGTGATGTTCTTGCTCTCCGTGAAGAAGATGAACCCGTCACGGCCCATGCAGTGCAGGTCACCGAAGAAGGAGCGCTTGTGGCCGGTGAAGCCGAAGATGCCCAGGGGCACGGGGATGCCGACATTGACGCCCACCATGCCGCCATCGGTGCGGGAGGCGAACTCACGGGCGTAGTGCCCGCTCTCCGTGAAGATCACGGAACCGTTGGCGAACTCGTTGTTG
>JAFNAB010000146.1 GCA_017859955.1 Holophagaceae bacterium | reverse complement strand
CCCCTGAGGAACTGCTGCACCACAGGGTGGGGGTTTTTCCGGAAGGCCTCGGGGGTCTCACAGGCGATGCACTCGCCCCGGAAGATCAGGGCGATGCGGTCTGCGATCTCGAAGGCGCTCTTGAGGTCGTGGGTGATGGTGATGCTGGTGACCCCCAGTTCGGCCTTGAGGTCCAGGATGATGCGCCCGATGACATCGGTCATCACGGGGTCCAGGCCCGTGGTGGGCTCATCGAAGAGGAGGATCTTCGGCTTGAGGGCGATGGCCCGCGCGAAGCCCACCCGGCGCTTCATGCCGCCGGAGAGCTCGGAGGTCCGGAGCCGGTTGGTGTCCTTGAGGCCCACCAGTCCCAGGCATTCGTCCACCCGCTCAGCGATCTGGGCTTTGCTCATGCTGGCGTGGCGCTTGAGGGCGAAGCCCACGTTCTCCTCCACGGACATGGAGTCGAAAAGGGCCGCCATCTGGAAGCACATGCCGATCTTCTGCCGGGTTTCGAAGAGTTCATCCCGCTTCAGCTGGTGGATGATCTTGCCCTCCACCGCCACGTGCCCCTGGTCTGGGGTCAGGAGGCCCATGATGTTGCGCAGGAGCACGGTCTTGCCCGTGCCCGAGCCCCCCAGGACCACCAGGCTCTCGCCCTCCTGGACCTGCAGGTTGACGTTGGACAGCACGACCTTGGGTCCGAAGGCCTTGGAGAGATTGACGACATCGATCACGGGTTCCAAGGGGGCCTCAGACAAGAAGGAGCTTGGTGATGAAGAAGTCCATGATCAGGATCCAGAGAGAACTGGTGACCACACTGCTGGTGGGGGCATTGCCCACGCCCTCGGCGCCGCCCTGGGTCCGATAGCCGCGCCAGCAACCCACCAGGGCGATGATGATGCCAAAGGTGAGGGCCTTGATCATGGCGATGCGGAAGTCCCGGGCCGAAAGGAGCTGGTAGAAGCCCTGGGAATAGACGAAGGCGCTCTGGCCCTCGACGCCCACCAGGACCATGTAGCCGCCCCAGAAACCCACCATGATGCCCAGGGCTGTGAGCAGGGGCACCATGACGGCCCCGGCGATCAACCTGGGGACGAAGAGGTAGTGGATGGGGTCCGTGGCCAGACACTCCAGGGCGTCGATCTGCTCGGTGACCTGCATGGTGCCCAGCTCCGCGGCCATGGCGCTGCCCACCCGACCCGCCATCATGAGGCCCACGATGACCGGGGCCAGCTCCCGGACGATGGCGAGGCCCTCCACGCCGCTGGCCATGCCCTCAGCTTGGAACTGCCGGAAGCCGAAGGCCAGCTGGATGGCGAACACCGCGCTCACCGCCAGGGAGGTCAGGACGATGACGGGAATGGAATTCACGCCGATGGCGTTGAACTGGTGCAGAAGATTGGCCCAGTCGAAGGGCCGCTTGAAGATGGCCCGGAAGGCGCGGGCCGAAAGGACCGCGAAATCCCCGGCCTGATTCAGGGCGCCCAAGACCTTCGCGCCAATGTTTTCGAGTGTTTTCGTTAGCATGTTTGCCCAGTTGCCAATCTTTCAGCCTACCCGCTCAGGCTATTTCCTGCCCAGAAAACGCTTGCCCAGGCCTTCCTTTACCACCTGGGGAGCGCGGGAGACGGCCAGAGCGCCGTCAGGAACATTCTTGGTGATGGTGCTGCCGGCGGCGATGAGGACATCATTGCCGATGGTGATGGGGGCCACCATCTGGACATCGCTTCCCACGAAGACATCGCTGCCGATGGTGGTGCGGTGCTTCTTTACGCCATCGTAGTTGCAGCTGATGAAGCCCGCTCCGATGTTGGTCCGCTCGCCAACCTCGGCGTCCCCAAGATAGCTCAGGTGGTTGGCCTTGGCTCCGGCCCGCAGGGTCGCCTTCTTGGTCTCCACGAAATTTCCCACGTGGACCTTGTCCTCCAGGACCGAGCCCTCCCGGAGGTGGGCGAAGGGGCCGAGTTGGACCTTGGCGCCCACGACGGACTGCTGGATGACACAGTAGGGGCGGATCAGGACCTCGGCGCCCAGCTCCGTGTCCCGTATCACGGTGCCCTGGCCGACGCGGGTGCCCGTGCCCAGGGTGACCTTGCCCTCCAGCCGCACACCGGGTTCCAGGAGCACATCCGGGGCCAGGACCGCCCGGGGGCCCACCAGGGTGGAACCGGGCTCCAGGAAGGTCACGCCCTCCTCCATCCATGCCTCGTTGATCCGCTCCCGGGCGATGGCCTGGAGTTCGGCCTGGTCCAGGCGGCTGTTCATGCCCAGAAGTTCCGCAGGATCACAGGTTTCCACTTTGACGGGCGTGGCCTTGGCCACGGCCACCACGGCATCCGTGAGGTAGTACTCACCCTGGGCGTTGGCGTTGCTCAGGGCTCGAAGGGCAGGCTTGAGATGGATCCATGGCAGTGCATAGGCTCCGCCGTTCACCAATCGGATGGCCCGTTCTGCTTCGCTGGCATCCTTGAATTCCACCATGTTGGCCAGAGTGCCATCGGCATGGGTCAGTACGCGTCCATAGCTGCCGGGCTGTTCCAGATCCATGGCCAACAGGGCCGCGGGCCCGGTGGCCAGCTCTTGGAGCGTGGAGGCCTGGATCAGGGGGACATCTCCGCAAAGGATCAGCAGGCGCTCCGCTCCCAGGCGGTCCAGTTCCGCTTCGGCGGCCCGCACGGCATGGCCCGTGCCCAGGGGCTCGCCCTGATCCACGGTGCTCACCGGGCAGGGCAACAGGCCTTCGGTCTGCCACCTGGCAAGCTCAGCCTCCACCTGGGCCTTCCCGTGGTGGAGCACCAGGACCGCATGGTCCACCTCCCTGGGTAGAGCCCGCAGGACCCACAGCAGCGAAGGATCCCCCAGGATCGGGTGGAGCACCTTCGGCAGGGTGGACTTCATGCGTTTGCCCAGGCCCGCTGCCAGAATTACCGCCACTGTAGACATGGAACCTCCAAAGATGACTGTTCAATCGTAGCTTGGGAACACGAAGCACACGAAGGTTCGGGTCCCCATGGAACTCCATGGGCCATAATCATGCTTCGTGTTTTCAGAGTTCTGCCATCCAGTTCTGTCCCTTGGATCGACCGGCCAGACGCACTGCCAGGGCCGAGGCCTCCAAGAAATCCGTGGGATCGGCTATCCAGCGGCCCGCGATCTCGAAGGCCGTGCCATGGTCTGGGGATGTCCTGATGAAGGGGAGTCCCAGGGTCAGATTGACGGCCCGATCCGGCTCCAAGACCTTGATGGGGATGAGGCCCTGATCGTGATAGAGGGCGACCACCAAGTCGAATTCGCCGCGGGCTGCTCTGAGGAAGAGGGTGTCCGAGGGGTAGGGGCCGAAGAAACGGGGGGCGGGAAAGCTGGCCTCGTGGGTCTTGGGTCCACGCTCCACCACCTCCAGCCCCGGCTGGACGCTCGGGGTTGATATCTCCTCATCCCGGCGGGGGTAGAGGGACCAGCCCTCCGGGGCCGGACCCGATGGGAAGGGGCTGGGCAGGTGCCCGAAGGGGTTGGTCCGCTGGCCGTCAAAGCTCAGGAATTGAGCCTCGGCCTGGAGGATAGCTTCGCTGAGGATCTCCTCCTCCCGGCCGAAGGCGCCCCTTTCTCCGGCGTGGGGATTGAGCGCGCAGAGGGCCACCCGGGGTTCCATGCGTCCGCTGAGCTGGGCGAAGCGGTCCGCTGCGAAGGCCAGGGTTTCAGCCACGGCTTCGGCGTTGAGGTTCTCCACCACGGAGCGGAGGCTCTGGTGGACGGTGTGGAGCACCACACAGAGGGTGGGGCTCACGAAGCCCATGCGGATCAGAGGGGAATGGGTCAGCTCCTGGAGGAACTCGGTGTGGCCCGGGATGTCATAGCCCGCCATGTGGGCGGCGGACTTGGCCAGGGGCAGGGTGACCATGGCATCGGCGTGGCCCGCCATGACTACCTCGGCCCCGGTCCGGACCCCCTCGACGGCGCAGCGGCCTGAGATGGCACAGCCTACACCCAGCGTCAGCTGTTCGGGCCCCACTTCCGGCGTCGGATCGATCCATCCGATCCGCAGGGGGCCGGGCTGCTGTCCGATCCAAAGCTCCAGGCCGTGGCAGGAGAGTGCTGGATCCCGGGGCAGGTCTGGGTCTGGCTCGGTCCAGGTCCAGCGGTAATCGGCGCTGGGATCGCCCTGGGCCGCCAGCAGCTCCAGGCCCACCCGGGCCCCGATGACCCAGACCTCGCCCCAGTCCAGCAGGGTGGGCAGGGATTTCAGGAGCAGTTCCGGGCCTATCCCGCAGGGATCCCCCAGGGTGATGGCAAGACGGGGGCGCAGCCTCATGTCTAGTCGTACAGGGAGGGATCGACGTCGGGCACGGAAGCCGCCTCCTCCCGCTTGGTGCCGCGGGTGCGGCGGATCCTGGGTTCCTCGTCCTGCTTATACATGTATTTGATGTTGTGCTTGGGGACCAGGAGGTTGGGCTCCTTGACCCGGTTGATCTTGAGGCAATGCTTGTCGTACCACTCGATGATGCCCCGCAGCTTTTCATCGTTCTGGAGGACGATGACCATGGGGGTCTTGGTCTGCATCTGCTTCAGGTAATAGAAGCTTTCAGCATTGGTCTGCTCGGGGGGCGCGATCTTGCGACGGGCGCTGCTGGTGCCCTGGGGTGCGCTGGCCGCGTCGGGGTTCCGACCTCCGGGCTCGACCGTGGGAGCCTGGGCCTGGGCCGCAGCCTGGGTGGAGGACCGAGGGGACTTCCCAGCCTTTTCCTTGATCTCGGTGAGATTGGGGCGGATGAGTTTGCGGTTCATGGGGCATCCTGGGCGGGGGCGATCACGGTTAGGGCAATGTCCCATTGTCGGACGCCCATGGCAAGGACTCAAGCCTCGGTTTCTTTATCGGCCGGGGCCAGGGGCACTCCCAGCTGGAAGGTGGAGCCCTGTCCGGGGGTGCTTCTTACCTCGATGGACCAGCCCATCTGCTGCACGAACTGATAGACAAGGCTCAGTCCCAGGCCCGTTCCCTCCTCGAATCCCCCGGAGAAGGGCATGAAGAGGGTCTTGATGCGCTCGTCGGTCATGCCGCACCCGTTATCCCGTATCTCGACCAAAATCCGTTCATGCTGGGGTTTGAACCGGATCTGGATGGCGGGCAGTTCGGTCTCCTTCACGGCCTTGCGGGCATTGCTAAGAAGGTTGGTCAGCACCTGGTGGACGCACAAGGGGTCGCCACTGATCCAGATTTCAGGCACGGTTTCCACCAGGAGATCCAGATCGGCGCAGCGGGGATCCATCTCCCAACTGGCGCGCACATCCTCCAGGATGGAGGGCAGCCAGAGGGTCTGGATCTTCACCGGACGGGGGCGTGTGAAATCCAGGAAGTCGGAAACGATGGCGCCCACCCTTTCCGATTCCCGGCGAAGGATGTTCAGGACGCGGTCCACCATGGGTCTGGGATGCTCGCCCTTCTGGAGGATCTGGACGCAGCCCTGGATGGAGGCCAGTGGGTTGCGGAGTTCGTGGGCGAGTTCGGAGGAAAGTTCCCCCACCGCCGCCAGGCGTTCCGCAAGGCGGGTACGTTCCTCCAGGGCCTTGATGTCAGTAAGGTCCTGAAAGAGGATCAGGCGTCCCTTTTCCGTGCCGGCCCCATCCCGGATGGGGGCCACATTGCCACCCAGGAGTCTCGCGGTCCCCCCGGGGGTGTGGATGGTGCGTTCGAAGCGGTGTTCCCGGACCGGGCGGTCCTTGAAGTGGTCCACGAACTCCAGCCCTTCCACCCGGGCTCCGATGTGGATGGGGCGCTGCAGAATGTTCTCGGCAGCGGGGTTGGCGGAGGTGATGTTGCCTTGCATGTCGGTGGTGATCAGACCCGAGAACATGGAGTCCACCACATAGCTGTGAAGCGCGGCCAGTTCGTCCACCACCGCTTCGGATCGGCTGAGGGTCGACCTCAGGGTTTCGAGATGCTTGCGGATCAGCACGACGACCAGGGTCGTTGCGAAGATCTGAAGGGTGGCGAAGCCCAGGATGAAGGGCATGAGGGCCGCCTGGGTCGCAAGGCCTTTGCCTGAGCCACCGAAGTCTGGCATGACCCCTTTGCTGAAAAGGAGAACGCTGGAGATGTGGAAGATGGATGAGAGGACGCCAATCCCGACGATCTCCCGGATGCCCAGATAGAAGGCCGAGGCCAGGACGGGGAAGATGTAGATCGTCGCGAAGCGCTCCTGATCCACGCCCTGGAAGGCGATAAGCACGGTGACCAGGAGGATGTCCATCACCAGGTTGAATCGGATGAGGGGCATGCTGGGGGTGGCGAACAGTTGGCCGCTGGTTTTCTGGGCCTGAAGGGCCTCCAGGATGCTTTCCAGGAAGAGAATGGCCAGGAAGGCCAGGTAGAACCCCTCGCCCGCATTCAGCTCCGGGGGCAGGGCCAGGTGGATCACCAGCAGCCCGAAGGAGGCGGCGAAGCGGAAGGCCAGCGGCAGGAAGGGGGCTCCCTGGGAGGGGTTCTCAGGCTGCAGGTGGAACAGATTGGACATGGGATAAGCATGACGGAAAATGCGGAAAATCCATGACCTTCCTCGCATCCGGCTCTGCCCTGCCGGGGGAGAAGGCATATGATTGAACGATGCGAAAAGCGTCCCCCTGTTCCCATGAAAGCTGTGCGCCCTCCCTTCGGGAGGCCGGGCTGAAGCAGACCCCGCAGCGCCAAGCCATTCTCGCGGTCATCCAGGCTGCGGAGCGTCCCCTGACGGTGGATGAGATCGCTGGCCAGATGTTTGGCAAGCCGCCGGGCCTGCCGACCATCTATCGCAACCTGGAGCGCTTCGTTCAGGAGGGCTGGGCCGAATGTCTGGTGGGATCGGACCAGATCCAGCGCTTCGTGCGCTGTCACAGCCAGGAACACCATCACCACATCCTCTGTGAAGGGTGCGGCCGCACCGCAGAGACCGATTGCCCAGGTTTGGACAGCGCATTCGAAAATCTGGCAAAAGCCTCGGGTTTCAAGGTGACTCGCCACCAGCTGACCCTCTACGGCCTCTGTCCCGCGTGCCAGCGCGGAATTACTGCTTGACTCTCCCTCCAGGGGTGGTAAGCTAAATGTATCGCGGGTGTAACTCAGTGGTAGAGTGCAACCTTGCCAAGGTTGAAGTCGTGAGTTCAAATCTCATCACCCGCTCCACTTAACACGAGCCGCTTCAAGCGGCTCGTGTTATATTGACAGCATGGCGCCGTAGCCAAGTGGTAAGGCCGCAGACTGCAAATCTGCTATTCATCGGTTCGATTCCGATCGGCGCCTCCAA
>JAFNAB010000145.1 GCA_017859955.1 Holophagaceae bacterium | reverse complement strand
ACCCCACCCGGGGTTTACATCGCCTCGCCGAAGCCGCGCCCCCCAGTGATTACCCACTTACCAAGCAGCCCCGCGCGGCGGGGCTGCTTGGAGGTGGATCTTTTGTTTTTTGTTGATAAGTTGGTTAATCTTGTCAGTTATTGCAATGTTTATCGATTAAACACTGCATCCAGGTCCTTCAACCACCGGGCCTTGTCTGTTTCCGGGGCGAAGCTGCCCTCAAGGCTGTGCCTGGCCAGGAGCCAGGCTTCCCGGGGTCCCAGCTCGGGCAGGGCCTGGAAGGTGTCCACGAAGTTCTGGAGGAGGTAGCCCCCGAAGTAGGCGGGGTCGTCCGAGTTGATGGTGGCTGCCAGACCGGCCTTCAGGAGGGCGGGCAGGTTGTGGTGGGCGAGGTCCGGGAAGACCTTGAGCTTGACGTTGGAGAAGGGGCAGACCGTGAGGGGGGTCCGTTCCCGGGCCAGGCGCTGCACCAGGGCCGGGTCTTCGAGGCAGCGGACGCCGTGGTCGATGCGCTCCACCTTGAGCATGTCGAGGGCCTGATGGATGTAGTCCGCGGGGCCTTCCTCCCCGGCATGGGCAACGATGCGGAGCCCCAGGTCCCGGCAGCGGGCGAAGACCCGGACGAACTTCTCCGGGGGATGGCCCAGCTCGCTGCTGTCCAGGCCCACGCCGATGAAGTGCTCCCGGTAGGGCAGGGCCTCTTCCAGGGTGGCGAAGGCCTCCGTCTCGCTGAGATGGCGCAGGAAGCAGAGGATCAGGTCAGCGCTGAGCCCCAGCTCCCGGCGACCCTTCTCCAGGGCCCCCGAGAGGCCCCGGATCACGGTGCCCATGCCCACGCCCCGGGCCGTGTGGGTCTGGGGATCGAAGAAGAGTTCGGCGCGCACCACGCCATCGGCGGCGGCCCGCTCAAGGTAGGCCCAGGTCATGTCGAAGAAATCCTGCTCCTGGAGCAGGACGCTGGCTCCGGCGTAGTAGATGTCCAGGAAGCTCTGGAGGTCGTGGAAGGCGTAGGCCGCGCGCAAGGCCTCTACGCTGGGATAGGGCAGGGCGACCCCGTTGCGTCGGGCCAGCTCGAAGATCAGCTCCGGCTCCAGGGACCCCTCGATGTGGAGGTGCAGTTCCGCCTTGGGCATGCGCCTCATGAGGTCGGGTAGGGCCGATGGGGGGATGGCGTCGAAATCTATGGGGAGGGAGGAAGTCGTCATGTCCTAGCTTAAATCAGAGAGGCCTCATCTGGCGAGGCACGCTTCGATCTTCCATGAAAAACGGCACAAACGGATTCCTCCGCTTGTGCCGTCTTCTTGGGGCCTGCTTCCCGCTACTTGCCGCCGGGAACCTTGGCGTCCACGCCCTTGACGAAGAACTTGATGCCGCCGAGCCATTCGTCGTCAGCCACCTTGCCCTTGGCCAGGACTTCCTTGCCAGTGTTGTCCTGGATGGGGCCCTGCCAGATGACAAAGCTGCCATCCTTCAGGCCGGCCTTGACCTTGTCGATCTTGGCCTTCAGTTCGGCGGGAACCTTGTCGGAGATGGAGACGAGGTCGATGGCGCCTTCCTTCACGCCCCACCAGGCCTTGCCGGTGGTCCACTTGCCTTCCATGGCGTCCTTGGTGGCCTTGATGTAGTAAGGCGTCCAGTTGCAGATGGAGGAGGCCAAGTGGGCCTTGGGGCCGTAGGCGTGCATATCGGAATCCCAGCCGATGCCGTACTTGCCGGCCTTCTCGGCGGCCTGGAGGACGGCGCTGGAGTCGGTGTTCTGCATGAGGACGTCCACGCCCTGGTTCAGCAGGGACTGGGCGGCCTCGGTCTCCTTCGGGGGATCGAACCAGGCGTTGACCCAGACCACCTTGGTCTTGATCTTGGGGTTCACGCTCTGGGCGCCCAGGGTGAAGGAGTTGATGTTGCGGATCACCTCGGGGATGGGGATGGAGCCCACCACGCCCAGGGTGTTGGTCTTGGTCATGCCGCCGGCCAGGACGCCAGCCATGTAGGCGCCTTCATAGGTGCGGCTGTCGTAGGTGCGGAGGTTCTCGGCGGTCTTGTAGCCGGTGGCATGCTCGAACTTGACGTTCTTGAGGTCGCCGGCGGCCTTGAGCATGGGCTCCATGTAGCCGAAGGTGGTGCCGAAGATCAGGGTGTTGCCCTGGCTGGCCAGATCGCGGAAGACGCGCTCAGCGTCGGCGCCCTCGGGCACCTTCTCCACGAAGGTGGTCTGGATCTTGTCGCCCAGTTCCTTTTCCAGCGCCTTGCGGGCGTTGTCGTGGGCGAAGGTCCATCCACCATCGCCAACGGGGCCGACATAGGCGAAGGCGACCTTGAAGGCCTGGGGCTTGGGGGCCTCGGCGGGGGCTTCCTTCTTCTTGTCGCAGCCGATGAAGGCTGTCGCCGCAAGCGCGGTGCAGGCTGCCAGCTTGCAGAGCAGGCTAGTTCGGGATGGGCTCATGGGTGGGCTCCGGGATGAGTAGAGTTGTGAGGGTCAAACCAGGATTATGAACCGGGGAGGCGGCTCTGTCACGCCTTCACCTCGACCCGATTGCGGCCCTTGGCCTTGGCTTGGTACATGGCCTCATCTGCGCGCGCGAGGAGTTCCGCAGCGGATTCGCCGGGACGCCACTGGGTCAGTCCGAAGCTGGCAGTGACCTTCCGGCCATCCGTAAGGAGCAATTGGGCCTCCAGGCCTTTCCGGACCCGCTCCACGGCATCGCGGGCCTCCTCCAGAGTTGTCCCAGGGAGAACCAGGATGAACTCCTCGCCTCCGTAGCGGCCCACCATGTCATAGGTTCTGGAGGCGGAGCGCAGGAGCCCCGCGGCATCCCGCAGGACCTGGTCTCCGGCCAGGTGTCCAAGCTGGTCGTTCACCTGCTTGAAGTGATCCAGGTCCAGGAGGGTGCAGCAGACGGGCGCGCCGGAGCGGCGGTGACGCTCCAGTTCCTCCTCCAGCCGGAGAAGGGTGGCGCGGCGATTCTGGATGCCCGTCAAGGCGTCGGTGACCGCCAGTGCCTTCAGCTCCCGTCGGGCCTCCTGCAGGCGCAGGACCAGCTGGCGAAAGAGCAGGGTGACCGATCCCAGGATGAGCAGGATGGTGAGGGCCGCCAGCCCTGCGACGAGGTAGAGACTGTGGCGGAGTTTGGCCTGGAGCTCATTTACCCGGAGGCTGATGCTGATGCCACCCCTGACTTCTCCGATCCGATAGCCCTGCTTGCCGTGGCAGCCCAGACAGCTTGGTTCCACCAGGAGGGGAGCCATGTAGCGGAAACGCGCTCCCTGTTCGCGATGTTCCATCCAGGACTGTTCCTTGAGGCCTCGCTCAAAGGCCCGGAGGGCCTCGGCTTCCCTGGGGTCCGGCCCGTTGTCCGGGTTGAGGGGCCTGAGGCTGGTGATATGCAGGGTGTAGCCCTGGCTCGGATCCATGAGTTCCGAGAGTTCCCGGGTCATGAGGGCAGGATTCTTCTTGGTCAGGACCCGGCCGTCCAACGTGGTGATATCCGGATTCGCCAGATAGGGGTTGGAAACGGTACCTGCCTTCTTCTCGACATAGACCCCGCCGTGCTGGGCGTTCCATTGGCGCATGACCACGATGTTCTGGAAGTCGCGCCGCAGGCGATGGACCATTTCGTCCTGGATCAGCTGCCGGTTCCGGACGGCCATCCCCAGGAAGGCACCGGAAATGCAGAGCACCACCGCGAGCATGGCCGAGGCGAGAAAGACCTTCAGGCTCCTGGTCTCCTGTGCTTCCAGGGCTGAGGGGGGTCGGGGTTCAGGTGCCTCGGTCATGGGGTCTTTCAAGGGTGGATAGAAAGAATCCGATGCCTGCTGGAACCCTCAACCCTCCGGGAAGAAGGGCTTGCCCAGGGAGGCCGGCATGTTCGCCCGGATCCAGGCCGGGTTCCTGGATATGAGCACCAGGACCGCGATGGTGGCGAGGTAGGGGAGCATGGTCAAGAGCTGGCTGGCGATTTGCACCCCCTGCCCCTGCAGGTGGAATTGGAGCATGGTGACGCCACCGAAGAGGTAGGCGCCCAGCAGGATGCGTCCCGGACGCCAGGTGGCGAATGTGGTCAGGGCCAGGGCGATCCAGCCCTTGCCGGAGACCATGCCTTCCACCCAGAGGGGGGTGTAGATCAGGGAGAGGTAGGCTCCTGCCAGGCCACAGAGGGCTCCCCCCGCAATGACCGCGCTAAGCCGGATGCGGCGGACGGGATACCCGAGTGCGTGGGCTGATTCGGGGTTCTCACCGATGGCCCGGAGCACCAGGCCTGCCCTGGAGCGGTAGAGGAACCAAGCGATGCCCAGCGCCAGGAGGATGGCGAGGTAGACCATGGGGTGCTGCTTGAAGAAGGCCGAACCCAGGAAGGGGATCTTGGACAGGAAGGGGATCTCGAAGTGAGGGCGGGGCCCCAGCTTCTCCTGGGTGTATTTGATGCCCGCGAAGGCCGAGAGCCCGGTGCCGAAGAGGGAGAGGGCCAAGCCCGTGGCGTACTGGTTGGCGTTGAGCCAGATCACCAGGTAGCCGAGGGTTCCCGCCAGGATGGCACCCATGGCGCCCCCGGCCAGGAAGCCCAGGAAATCGCTCCCGCTGTGGACCCCGGTGGCGAAGCCCGCGAAGGCTGCCATGAGCATGATGCCTTCGGCACCCAGGTTGACGATGCCCGCGCGTTCGTTGATGAGGAGCCCCAACCCCGCCAGCGCCAGCACGGTGCCAGCGTTCAGGGTGGCGGCCACCTGAAGAGCCCAGGCTTCCATCACGCCTCCTCGGAGCGCCGGGGCGCGGTTCGGGGCTTGCCGATCCAGCGCAGGCGATTGTGGATCCAGGTATCGCAGCCCAGCAGGGTGAAGAGCAGGAGGCCCTGGAAGACGCTGGTCATGGCCTTGGGCAGTCCCAGGCGGGACTGGGCCAGTTCGCCTCCGATGTAGAACAGACTCATCAGGAGGCTTGAGAAGACGATCCCCACGGGGTGCAGGCGTCCCACGAAGGCCACGATGATGGCGGCGAAGCCATAGCCCACTGAAAGGTAGGGGGTGAGCTGCCCCATGGGCCCCGCGACTTCCAGGGCCCCGGCGAGGCCCGCCATGGCGCCGGAGACCAGGAGGGCGGTCCAGAGGGCCACCCGGGAGGAGAAGCCCGCGTAGCGGGCGGCGGCGGGTGCCAGACCCCCCACCTGGAGCTGGAAGCCCCGGTAGGTGCGGAAGAGGAAGGTCCAGAGGGCGGCCACCGCCAGGATGGCGATCAGGACGCCGATATTGGCCCGGTAGCCATCCATGAGGCGCGGGATCTTGGTGACGGAGAGGAAGGTGATGGTCTGGGGGAAGTTGTAGCCGTTGGGATCCTTCCAAGGGCCGAAGACCAGGTAATCCAGGAACTGCTGGCCGACGTAGACGAGCATGAGGCTCACCAGGATCTCATTGGCGTTGAAGCGATCCTTGAGGAAGGCCACGAGGCCGGACCAGACCATGCCCCCCAGGGCGCCGCCCAGGAGGATGAGCGCTACGATCCAGCGCCCGGTGCCGGGCCCGGCCTGCATGGCCACCCAGCTGCCGGCCACGGCCCCCAGGAGATACTGGCCTTCGGCGCCGATGTTCCAGATGTTGGAGCGGAAGCAGACCGCGAGACCCAGGGCGATGAGGAGTAGGGGAACCGCCTTGACGGTCAGTTCGGAGATGGCCTGGGCGCTCTTCAGGGGCTCCACGAAGAACATCTCGAGGCCCTTGATGGGGTCCTTGCCGAGCCAGAGGAAGATGCCCACACCGATCAGGATCGTGATGGCCAGGGCGATGAGGGGTGAGGCATAGGACATGACCCTGGAGGGCTGGGGGCGGGCCTCAAGCTTGAACATGGCCTGCCTCCCTGGGCCAGAGCCCGCTCATCCATTCGCCGATCTGTTCCACGGTGGTCTCGTGGGCGGGGATGCTGGGGGACATTTGCCCCTGGGCCATCACCACCAGCCGATCGCTGATCTCGAAGAGTTCATCCAGTTCTTCGCTGACCACCAGGACGGCGCACCCGGCGTCCCGGAGTTCCAGCAACTCGGCCCGGATGGTGGCGGCGGCGCCCACATCCACGCCCCAGGTGGGCTGGGAGAGGATGAGAATCCGAGGGGCGGCGTCCACTTCCCGCCCCACGATGTACTTCTGGAGGTTGCCTCCGGAAAGGCTCCGGGCTGCCGCGTGGGGTCCCCCGGCGGCCACATGGAAGCGCTGGATGAGGTTCTCCGCCAGCTTGACGACTTCGCTCTTGTGGATCCAACCGGTGCGGGAGACGCTCTCGTGGCGGGTCAGCAGCGTGTTCTGGGCCAGGCTCAGCATGGGCACGGCGCCCCGTCCCAGGCGCTCTTCGGGAACGAAGTGAAGGCCCTGCTTGCGTCTGGGATCCGGGCCGTCGTGGGAGATGTCCCGACCGAATAGTTCGATGCTGCCCTTGGGGGAACGGCGATCCTCGCCGGAAAGGGCGGCCATCAGTTCGTTCTGGCCGTTGCCGGAGACCCCGGCGATGCCCAGGATCTCCCCGGCCCGAAGCTCCAGAGAGATGCCGGCAAGGCTGGTGCCATAGGGATCCTGCTTGGGAAGGGTCAGCCCCTTCACCGCCAGGGCCACCTCGCCCAGATGGGCCTCCCGGTGTTTGAGCTCCGGGGGTTCGGCCCCGATCATCAGCCGGGAGAGGCTGGCATTGGTCTCCTGGGTGGGATCCACTTCGCCCGTGACCTTGCCGCCCCGGAGGACGGTGCAGTGGTGGCAGAGGGTGCGGATCTCATCCAGCTTGTGGCTGATGTAGAGGATGGAACAGCCCTGGTCGGAAAGCTTGTTGAGCGTGATGAATAATTTATCAACAGCTTGGGGGGTCAGAACTGAAGTGGGCTCATCCAGGATGAGGAGCTGGGGCTTGGCCAGGAGGGCCCGCACGATCTCGACCCGCTGACGCTCGCCCACGGAGAGGGAGTGGACGGGCCGCAGGGGATCCACATCCAGGCCGAATTCCTGCGCCACTTCACGGATCCGCTGGGTGACCTTGGCCAGGGAGATGCTCTTGTCGAGGCCCAGCCAGACGTTCTCTGCCGCCGTCAGGGTGTCGAAGAGGGAGAAGTGCTGGAAGACCATGGAGATGCCCAGGGCCCGGGCCTCGTGGGGATTGCGGATCTTCACGGGCTTGCCGTTCCAGCGGATCTCGCCTTCGTCGGGCCGCACCGCACCGTAGATGATCTTCATGAGGGTCGATTTCCCGGCACCATTCTCGCCGAGCACGGCGTGAATCTGTCCGGGCTTGACGCGCAGACTCACTCCGTCGTTGGCTTTGACGGCGGGATACTGCTTGCTGATACCTGTCAGCTCAAGGCGCAATTCGGTCATAGTCCTT
>JAFNAB010000223.1 GCA_017859955.1 Holophagaceae bacterium | reverse complement strand
TTCAGGAAGGCCTCGCAGAAGGCGGCGGCATCCTTGCGGAGCAGGTTCATCTTCCAGTTGGCGACAACGATCTTCATGGGTGCTCCTAGTGTGGTGTCCCAGTGAAATGCGGACCGTTTAAGCGGATCTGACACCACACTGGGCGGGGGGTTGGGGGCACGGCAGTGCCCCCAAGGGGGTGACAGAAAAACACGCACCGCGTGCTTTTCGCCAAAGGGGCCATGCCCCGATGGAAGTGTGGTGGCCCGTCTAGGAGCTGGCCCCAGTCCTTCCGGGCCACCACACTAGAGGGCCAGCGCGGTGACGCCGGGGAGTTCGAGGCCCGAGAGGTATTCCAGGCTGGCGCCGCCGCCGGTGGAGACGTGGCTCATACGGGGGGAGACCCCGGCCTTGTTGGCGGCGCTCACGCTATCGCCACCGCCCACCACCACAAAGGCACCCCTGTCGGCGCAGGCCGCCATGTGCTCGGCGATGGCCAGGGTGCCCGAGGCGAAGCAATCCATCTCGAAGACCCCCATGGGGCCGTTCCAGAGGATCGTCTTGGCCTTGCTGAGTTCCTCGGCGAAGAGGGCCACGCTCTCGGGGCCGATGTCCAGGCCCATCTGTCCTTCCGGCACTGTCTGGTCCTGGGTGATGGTGCACTGGGCATCGGGCTTCAGTTCCGCCGCCACCACGTGGTCCAGGGGCAGGAGGATCCTGGTTCCCTTGGCCGTGGCCTCGCTGAGCAGTTGGGTAGCCAGCTCCAGCTTGTCGTGTTCGCAGAGGCTCTTGCCAATGCCGATGCCCTGGGCCTTCAGCAAGGTGTAGCTCATGGCTCCCCCGATGATGATGGCGTCGGCTTTGCCCAGGAAGCCCCGGATCAGGTCGATCTTGTCGCTGACCTTGGATCCGCCCATGACCGCCACCAGAGGCTTTTCGGGATTGTGCAGGATGCGGCCGAGGGCCTTGAGCTCCCGCTCCAGGAGGAAACCAGCGGCGGTACGATCCTTGGGGAAATCGGCCACCATCCCCGCAACCGAGGCGTGGGCGCGGTGGGCGCAGCCGAAGGCGTCATCGACGTAGGTATCCGCGAGGCGCGCCAGGGCCTGGGCGAATTCGGGCTTGTTCTTGGTCTCGCCCTTGTCGAATCGCAGGTTCTCCAGGAGGAGCACCTGGCCCGGCTTCAGGGCCTTGGCTTCGGCTTCCACGGCTTCGCCCGTGACGCCGCTGGCCAGCTTGATGTCCAGGCCAGCCTGATCCTTCAGGTACGCTGCCACCGGGGCCATGCTGTAGGCGGCCTCGTAGCCCACGCCTTCGGGGCGTCCCAGGTGAAGAATCCGTGCGGAAGGGCAGCCCATCATAGTCGCCCACTTCGGCGATAAGGGAAAGGCCGCAATCCTTGCCCAAAGCCACCAGTTCGCCCGGTTCGTAGACCCGCACAGACTCCACCGCCTCCCGAACATCGCCGGTGGCCAGGTGGGTCAGATGGATCCGCTTGACGACCCGGTGACCTTCCAGGCTGCGCCGGACGTGAATCCTGAACCCGGACCTCTCCTCCCGATCCTCGGGCATCAGGTCCCGTCGCACGAGATGGGCGTTCATGAAGTCCAGCAGGAGGATGCCTCCGGGGCGCAGCAGCTGTCCGATGCGCGCCAGGAGGGCGCGGTTCTGGGCCTCTGCGAAGTACCCGAAGGGGGTGAACCATAGGCAGACCCCCCAGAGGCTTCCATTCTTGATCGGGATGGAACGCATGTCCCCCCGGAGCAGCCAGGGACGGAGTTCCGGCGTAGCCGATCCCAGCAGGGCAGGCGACAGATCCAGCCCAAAGGCCAGGGGGTTGTAGCGGCGCAGGGCCGCCAGGTGGCGCCCGCCGCCGCAGCCCAGGTCCAGCACCGGCCCCTTGGCCAATTCGGGTGCAAGCCGGAGGGCCATCTTTACCGCCCGCCTGGCCTCCCCCTCGTCCCGGTGGGCGTAGAGGGTCGCGTAGTCAGCATCGAACCATTGGGCGAACCAGTCGGACATAAGGGAGTCTCGCATGGCCATCGGGGAATCCGGCAGGGTCGGTATCGGGTATTCCTTCTGACCCTAGGCTCCGCCCAGGGCCATCTCCTCCAGCAGGATCGAGAGCCCGGCCTGGCTCCCGTACCAGCGGAGATCGCTGCCCAGGGCGGCGATTCGAGTGAGGAAGTCCCGGAGGTTCCCGGCGATGGTCAGGCGGTCGACGCTTTCCGCCAGTTCCCCGTTCCGGATCCGGACACCGCTGGCCCCCACGCTGAGGTCGCCAGAGACCGGGTCCACGGTGTGCAGGCCCATGATCTCAGTGATGAGCACCCCGTTCCCCGCCAAGGCGTAGAGCTGTTCCGGGGTCTGGCCGCCCGCCTTGGGGAATAGGTTGTAGGTGGTGACTCCAGGGTTGCTGCCCAGGCCGCGACCGGCGGTGCCCGTGGGGGCCACGCCCATCTCGGCGGCGGTCTTGAGGGTGTGGAGGTAGGTCTGGAGCACCCCGTCCTGGAGCAGGACATTGCGGCGGGTGGGTAGGCCCTCCCCGTCCCAGGGCTCGCTGCCCAGGCCTTCGGGAAGCCGTCCGTCGTCCACCAGGGTCAGGAGGGGTGAGGCGATCCGTTGTCCCAGCTTGCCCGCGAAGAGGCTGCGCTGCTTGAGGACCGATTCGGCCGAGAGCATCCCGGCGATGACCCCCAGGAGATCCACCGCCACCTCGGGATGGAGGACCACGGGGTACTTGCCCGCAGGCAGGGCCTGGGGTCTCAGCTTGCGCTCGCCCTTGAGGGCGGC
>JAFNAB010000144.1 GCA_017859955.1 Holophagaceae bacterium | reverse complement strand
CGCACCAGCTCACCCACCTTCACGAAGCGCACGCGGTCCCTCGACTTGGGCACCAGCTTCTCCAGGGCCTCCACGGTCTCAGGATAGATGTGGCCGATGATGACCACCTGCCCGTCCTTTTTGGCGATGGCGATGGCCCGCTCCCACTGCTTTTCCATCTCGGCAAAGCTCTTGTCGTCATCCAGGAAGACCTTGCGCTGGATAGCGGGCACATGGAGGCTCTGGGCCACGGCCAGGGCCACCGTATCCTTCTCGGTGCGACTGTCCACAAAGAAGCACCCGGAGCGATGAATCTCCTGCAGCACCCACTCCATCCGGGTCCGGTCGGGGGTGATACGGCTCCCCATATGGTTGTTCACACCACGGTGGTAGGGAATTTCCGCCAGGGCCTTGCGGACCGTCGCCCGAACCTCGGCCTCGGTCTGGTTGTAGAAGACGGCGCCTGGGCCTGGATTCTTGCTGGGTCCCGGGTACCCGATAGGCTCCATGGGGAGGTGGAGCATGATCTCCTTGCCCTTGGCGTGGCCGATCTCGGCGCTCTGACGGGAGAACTCCTGGAAGGGCAGGACCGCCAGTGAGAAGGGGATGGGCTGGGAGCATAACCGGGTCACCAGCTCGGGCCTGGCATAGCCCAGGTCATCGATCACCAGGGCAAAGCTCGGGAGCTTGGGGGCTTTCTCCGGCTCCGGGACCTTCGGCTCTGGCTCCTTGGGCTCCTTGGGCTGCTTGGGCACCTCGGGTTCCACGGGCTCGGGGGTAGGCTCGCTGGGCTTCACCTGGGTCTTGGGGGGGCGGACCGGCCGCTGGGGTTCGGGACGAAGAAGCTCATCTCTGCGGCGATCCCGTTTGCGATCACAGCCCTGGCTGCTGAACAGGACGCCGAGGCCCAGGCCCAGCAGCAGCATGGTGGCTGCGAGGGCAAGGAGCTTGGCCGTAGAGGTTCTGCCGCCGCGCTTCCGGGGCGCCATGGGCTAGACCATCTCCGAATAGGTCTCATGGAACCAGAAGACCGGAAGCCTCAGTCGGGCCTGGGCCCCGGGCTTCTTCTCCTGGGCCGGAGCGGCCATGAGGATCTCCAGGACCTTCGGCAGGGGATCCTCGTCGGGCTTGAGTCCCTTCAAGGGATGCTGCGCCATCACTCCCGGAGCCTGTTCATTCTTTTCGCCGCCCAGGCCCAGCTTCTCGCCTCCGACCCCGATCCAGCGGCGGTTGACGATCTCAGCCGCGCCGTAGCGAAGGGTAAAGCGGGTCCGCTCCACACCGAGGGCCGCCGTTCGATCTCCGAAAGTGGGGACTTTGCCGTTCTTGAAGGCAGAGGCCAGGGCCTCGGAAGCCCCCACGGATCCACCCCCCTGAAGCACCGCCAACTTGGCGAAAGGAGCCACCGGCGCAGCGGCGACGCGAACCAGCCGATCAGCCTTTCCCACCTCCTGGATGGTGGCGAAGGGGCCATCTCCCAGGAAGAATCCCGCCACCAGGGCGGCCTCCTGCAGGTCCCCGCCAGCGCACTGGCGCAGATCCAGCACCAGGGGCAGTTTGTGATCCAGGCCCGCCAGAAGGGTCTTGAGCTCATCGGCTCGTCCCAGGGTCAGGTCGGGCAGTGCCACCACCGCGGCCTGGGCATCCTTGCGGATGGAAATGGGGGGATGGATCGGCAGCTCACGGGTCAGGGTAAGCGTCTTGAGATCGCCGGAGGAGGCCTGGTGGAGCACCAGGTTCACGCCGGTACCGATGGCCCCCTTCAGACGCCGTTCCAGGTTCCAGGCACTCATGGCACCGATGGATTCACCGTCCAGCTTGCGGATGACATCCCCCAGCTGGATGCCCGCACGGGCGGCGGGACTTCCGGGAACCACCGCCACCACCTGGGCGTAGATCTGCCGTTTGACCACCCTCAGCCCCAATTCGGCGGGGCCGGGATCCGGAAGCCGGAGATCGTCGGTGGACAGGTAGGCGTTCAGGGGATGGGCCCGTTCGAGGACGGCCTGGACGCCGCCCTGAATCACCTTCTCCAGATCCGGCACATCCACGTAGTTGTCCCGCACCAGGGAGAGCACGTCCTGGATGTCCGCCAATCCCGCCAGCGGGTCCTGGGTGCCGGAACCAAGCTCGGCACGGGTCGCAGGGGCGGTCTTCTGAAAGACCACCGGGTAGGTGAAGCCCGCCACGAGAGGGAGGGTGAGGAGCGAGAACCAGGTCCGTTGGTGCATGCTCCAAGTGTAGCCGTTCAGGCCCCCGGAGACTCAAGAAGGCACGAAAAAGCACAGGAACCGGGGATGGGAGGACTGAAGAAGAGTATGGCCGGGGATGAACGGGGATGAACGGGGATGCACGGGGATGAGGAAGGGCCCCACGGGGTGGACGCTCAGCCCCCATTTTTATCCCCGTGAATCCTGTCCATCCCCGGCCAACAGGCTTTTCCAGTCGGCTCCCCCATTTGGCGGGGTGTGAACAACACCATCCGAGTTATCCCGGACGGGTCGGTTTTTATCCTGGCTATCCTGCCGATCCTGTTGCGTATCTTTTTAACCGACAGGAGCCCGTTCTCCGGCCCCTTTACCGTTAGGCCGTGATCCGCTCGGGGTGGGTGTAGATGGTGATCTCCCTGCCCCGCACGAAACCGCAGAGGGTGATGTTGAGACGCTCGGCGGCCTCCACCGCCAGATTGGTCGGGGCGCTCACCGCCGCCACCATGGGGAAGCCCGCCCGGGCGGCCTTGATGATCATCTCCAGGCTGGCGCGGCCCGACAGGAAGGCCCCGTGGCTGGCCAAAGGCTTCCGGGCCAGGAGCCGCTCCCCGATGACCTTGTCCAGGGCGTTGTGCCGCCCCACATCCTCCCGCACCACCACCACCTGCCCCAGGGCATCGAAGAGGGCCACGGCGTGGCTGGCCCCGGTGGCATGGAAGAGGGCCTGGGCCTCCCGGATGTGATGGGGCAGCTCGTGGAGCCGCTCCGCCGGGAAGGGAAAGGCCTCCTCCACCGGCCGGAGGCCTTCGATCAGAGATTCCAGATCCACCCTGCCGCACAGGCCGCAGGACGAATTGACCGAGGTGGCCCGCTTGACGATCGGCGCCCCGGTCTCCAGGGTACTTACATCCATGCCCCCCTTCTCCCCCTTGCACTTGCGCATCAGGGTGACCTCATCCATGGCCTGGATGATGCCCTCGGTGAAAAGGAAGCCCGCGGTCAGCTCCTCGTCGTGGCCAGGGGTGCGCATGATCGAGTATTCCTGGGCCCAGTTGACCGAGATGATGAGGGGTGCCTCCTGGATCAGGGAGCGATGCCCGATCTCAACATCGGTGGAACCGAGGCGGAGGATGCTCACCGGAATGGCGTGCTTGACTGACTTGTCCATGGTGGCGTCCTGATCCCGGGAGAACCCGGTGAGAGATGATCCAGTCTATTCCATAAAAAGCAGGCCCCGGAAACCGGGGCCCGCTTGCGTCACATCACCGGAACTCAGGGCTTGGAGATCCGCGCCGAGCAGGCCTTGTATTCGCCTGTGCGGGTGGTGGCGTCAAAGGCGTCGTTCGTGAGGAGGTTGGTGTTGGACTCCTCGTGGTGGAAGGCCATCCAGATCATGCCGGGACGAACCTTGCGGGCAACGTGGGCCTTGACTACCAGCGAACCGCGCCGGGTTTCCACCTTCACCATGTCGCCGTTCTTGATCCCGATGGCAGCGGCATCATCGCGGTGCACCTCGACGAAGTTCTCCGGGTGCTTGTTGGCGATGGCCTCGGTCTTCCGGGTCATGTTGGCAATGTTGTAGTTGTAGAGGGTGCGCCCCGTGGACAGGATCATCGGGTATTCCGCATCCGGCACTTCCGCGGGCGGGGTGTGGGGAATGGCCTGGAAGAGCCCGAGACCGCGGGTGAAGCGGCCCTGGTGCAGGAAGGGCGTGCCCGGGTGCTCCGTGCTGGGGCAAGGCCACTGGATGCCCACCTTGTCGATGCGATCGTAGTTGATGCCCGCGAAGTTCGGAGAAAGGGCGGCCATCTCGTCGTAGATCTCGCTGGGATCGTTGTACGACATGGGGTAGCCCATGGCCGTGGAGACCTGGCAGAGGATCTCCCAGTCGGGACGGCAGAGTCCGGGGGCCTCGACGGCCTTGCGGACCCGCTGGATGCGGCGCTCGGTGTTGGCGAAGGTGCCATCCTTTTCCGCGAAGCAGGTAGCGGGCAGCACGACGTCAGCCAGCTTGGCGGTCTCCGTCATGAAGATCTCCTGGCACACCACGAAGTCGATCTTCTCGACGTCCTCCGCCAGCTTGGCGGAGTTGGGCTCGCTGCGGACAGGGTCCTCTCCGAAGCAGTAGAAGGCCTTGAGCTTGCCCTCGCCGGCCTTCTCCATGAAGTCCGTGACACATCCGCCCTCGTTGGTGGGGAGGCTGACGCCCCAGGCCTGCTCGAACTTGGCCCGGGCCGCGGGATCTGCGACCTTCTGGTAGGCGGGGAGGTTCTTGGGCATGGCACCCATGTCACAGGCGCCCTGCACGTTGTTCTGGCCGCGCATGGGGTTGATGCCCGAGGAGCGCTTGCCGATCTGACCCGTGAGCATGGCCAGGTTGGCCAGGTTGCGCACGTTGTTGGTGCCGCAGGTGTGCTCGGTGATGCCCAGGGTGTAGAAGATGGCCGAAGGATTGCCCTTGGCGTACATCTCCGCCGCCTCGCGGATGAGGTGGGCGGGGACACCGCACTCCTCCGCCGCCTTCTCGATGGTGTAGCCCTTGAGGTTCTCCAGGAAGACCGGGTAGTTCTCGCAGCGTTCCTGGATGAACTTGGGATCGTGCAGGTTCTTCTCGATGATGTAGGCCATCATCGCGTTGATCAGCATGTTGTCCGTGCCGGGCCGGTGCTTGATGTGGATGAGGGCCCGCTTGGCCAGCCAGGTCTCCCGGGGATCCGCCACGATCAGCTTGGCGCCCTTGCGCAGGGCCTTCTTCATGGCCAGGCCGATGATGGGATGGGCCTCGGTGGGGTTGCCGCCGATCAGGAAGAGGGTGTCGACATCCTCGATCTCATCGATGGCGTTGGTCATGGCACCGGAGCCCAGGGACTCCCCGAGGCCGGCCACAGAGGGGCCGTGGCAGGTGGTGGCGCACTGGTCGATGTTGTTGGTCTTGCCGGCCACCCGGGCCAGCTTCTGCATGAGGTAGTTGTCCTCGTTGGTGCAGCGGCTGGAGCTCAGGAAGGCGATGGCATCGGGGCCGTGCTGGTCACGGATCTCCGACATGCGCTTGCCCACCAGGGTCAGGGCCTCCTCCCAGGAAGCCTCCCGGAATTTGCCGTTCTCCTTGATGAGGGGCGTGGTAAGCCGCTCGGGGGAGTGGACGAAGTCGAAGGCATACTTGCCCTTGACGCAGAGCGCACCGTTATTGGGCACGCAGCCCACTTCGCTGGTCACGCGCACGATGCGGTTGAGCTTGGTGTTGACGTTCAGGTCCATCTGGCAGCCGACGCCGCAGTAGGTGCAGGTGGTGCGGACCTTCTTGAGGTCCTTGGAACGTCCCAGGCCCTTGGCCTGCTTGTCATAAAGGGCGGAAGTGGGGCAGACGTTGACACAGCCGCCGCACATCTCGCAGGAGCTCTCGTTGAGGGAAACGCCGATACCCGTGCTCACCTCGATGCTGCCGCCGCGGTTGGTCATGGTGATGGCCTCGGCCATCTGGACTTCCTGGCAGTAGCGGACGCACTTCTGGCAGCGCACGCACTTGGAAGGGTCGTATTCGAGGGCGAAGCTCTCGCTGGTGTAGTTGGGCTCCCCGGCGGCGGGGGCCACATTGGGGAAGCGGTTCTTGTCAGCCTGGTATTCGTAGCTGTAGTCCTGGAGGAGGCAGTCGCCGTCCTTGTCGCAGGTCAGGCAGTCCACACAGTGCTCGCTGAGGAGCAGTTCCAGGGTGTTCTTCCGGGAGGCGCGGACGCCCTCGGTCTGGGTGCGGACCTTCATCCCTTCGACCACTTTGCGGGTGCAGGAGGTCTGGAAGCCGCGCTCACCCTCGATCTCCACCAGACAGAGGCGGCAGGCGCCCGTGGGGGTCAACCGGGGATCGTGACAGATGTGGGGGATGTGAATACCGGCCGCCAGGGCGGCGTCGAGCAGAGAGGAACCGGCGGTGGCGGCCACTTCGCGGCCATCAATTTGCACCAGGACGGTATTCCCCTTTTCAGTGTTTTCTTTCATCAGAGGCTCCGATTAAACCTTGGAGATGGCCGCGTAGGGGCACTTCTCGTTGCAGACACCACACTTGACGCACGCCTGCTGATCGATGGCGTGGGCCTTGCGCTTTTCCCCGGAGATGGCCGTGGTCGGGCAGTTCTTGGCACAGATGCCGCAGCCGATGCACTTGTCGGCATCGATCACGAACTGATAGAGCCCCTGGCAGACCTTGGCGGGACACTTGTGATCCCGGATGTGGGCCTCGAACTCGCCCCGGAAGTGACGGATGGTGGAGAGCACGGGGTTGGGGGCCGTCTGGCCCAGGCCGCACTGGGACCCGGCGATGATCTCCTTGCCCAGCTTCTCCATCTCATCCAGGTCGCTTTCCTTGCCGTGACCGGCGCAGATGCGCTCCAGGATGTCCTTGAGGTGACGGGTGCCGACCCGGCAGGGGGGGCACTTGCCGCAGGACTCCTCCTGGACGAACTCCATGAAGAATCGGGCCATGTCCACCATGCAGGTGTTGTCATCCATGACGATGAGGCCGCCGGAGCCCACGATGGCGCCCACGGACTTCACGGAATCGTAGTCGATGGCCAGATCCAGGAACTCGGCCGGGACGCAGCCGCCGGAGGGGCCACCCATCTGGGCCGCCTTGAAGGGCCGGTCATCCAGGACACCACCGCCCACGTTGTAGACGATCTCCCGGAGAGTCATGCCCATGGGGACTTCCACCAGGCCCGTGTTCCGGACCTTGCCCGCCAGGGCGAAGATCTTGGTGCCCTTGCCGCCGGTAGTGCCCACGGAAGCGAAGCGCTCCTTGCCCTCGGCGATGATCCGGGGCACGTTGCCCAGGGTCTCCACGTTGTTGATGATGGTGGGCTTCTGGTTGTAGCCGCTGATGGCCGGGAAGGGAGGCCGGGGGCGCGGGGTGCCGCGCTGGCCTTCGAGAGATGCGATGAGGGCGGTCTCTTCGCCACAGACGAAGGCACCGGCGCCCATGCGGCACTCGATATCGAAGTCGAAGCCGGAGCCGAAGATGTTCTTGCCCAGGAGCCCGTGGGCCCGGGCCGCCTTGAGGGCGATGTTCAGGTGCTCCACGGCGATGGGGTATTCCGCCCGGACGTAGACGAAGCCCTTGCTGGCGCCGATGGCGTAGGCGGCGATGATCATGCCTTCGACGATCTGGTGGGGCACGCCCTCCAGCAAGGCCCGGTCCATGAAGGCGCCGGGATCACCCTCGTCGGAATTGCAGATCAGGTATTTCTCGGTGCCCGGCGCATTGCGGCAGAACTGCCACTTCATGCCGGCGGGGAAACCGCCACCGCCACGGCCCTTGAGGCCGGCT
>JAFNAB010000143.1 GCA_017859955.1 Holophagaceae bacterium | reverse complement strand
CCGGCTTTCAAAGACGCCTGAACCGTCAAGATGACACCAGAACCCGAAGGCTCCCATCCCATCCCGGCTTGACCGTCGTTTCCCGACCGCCTCGCCTTCTGACCCGTTGCAGCCTCAACCGCAGCGAAATACTAGATTAGCAGCCTGACAGCCTTTGACAAGCCATAATTCTCGCAGAAGCACTGCCCTGCTAGAGATTGCCCTTTGATCTCTAGGCAAACTTTTTGTTCGGCCCCTGAATGCAAAGAAGGCCCACCTGAGCAGTGGGCCTTCTTTGGCAAGCACCTGAACGTGTCAGTGATCCGTCTTCTCCATAGGACCTCCCAGAGCCTGAAAGAGGGTCATCAGGTTTTTGAGCCGGTTCAGATGATTCTCGGCAAGGGAGTTCTCGGCGGTGCGTCTGGACTCCTGGGCATCCAGCCAGGACTGGAAGGTGCTAGCCCCTGCCCGATATCTTGCCTCCGCCAGACGCTCCGATTCCCGGGCAAGCGCTAGCGAGGCCTCCAACTGGGTTCCTGCCGCCAGGTAATCTTCATGAGCTGCCAGGGCGTTCTCCACATCCCCGAGCGCCGAGTACAGCGTCTGCCGGAAGTTCACCACGGCCATTTCGTAGGAGGCCTGGGAGATCTGCACCTTCCTCCTGGCGGTCTTCCATTGCAGGAAAGGCAGCGTGAGCCCGGCCCCCAGGGTCCCAACGGGGTTCTTGAGGACACTTCTCAGGGTTTCGCTGCTGCTCCCCATGGACCCGGTCAGGGTGAAGGAAGGATAGAAGCTGGCCCGGGTCGCATCCACGTTGGCCCAGGCCTCCCGAAGCCTCAGTTCCGATGCCCGGAGATCCGGGCGCTGGGCCAGCAGGCTGGCCGGAAGTCCCGGCGTCACCGCCGGCATGGGGGCGGAGGGAAGTGACGGCGATTCCGCCACCGGATGCTCTGGGGACTGGTCGAAGAGAATGGCCAGCGCGGTGCGGGCGGCGGTACGCTGGCGCTGCAAGTCACAGAGCGTGGCTCGCTGGCTTGCCAGAGTCTGCTGGGCCTGGACGAGATCCAGCTTCGAAACCGCCCCGGCGTCGAACCGAATCCGGACCAGCCCCAGGCTCTTTTCCGCATAGGCAATACTGGCCTCGGCTGCCGCCATCCGCTGGTTCAGGTAGGCTACCTCCCAGTAGGCCTTGGCGGTCGTGCCGATCAGCGACAAGGCCGTGCTCTGACGATCGGCCTCAGAAGCCTGGGCCTCCCATGCGCTGGCCTCCCGGGCGCTGGCCAGTTTGCCCCACAGGTCCACTTCATAGCTGAGGGAGAGGTTGGCCGAGAATGTGCGCGTGGTGGCATGGGCCTTCAGGTCCCGGCTCCCCTGCCCGCTCAGGCCGACGCTGAGATCCGGTGTGAGGTTCGTATCCGTCAGATCCGCCTCCAGTCGGGCCTTCCGGACCTTGAGCGTCGCTGCGGCGAGATCGTTGTTGGTGCGCAGGGCCCGATCGACGAGTCCGTCCAGGACAGGATCGCCAAAGACCTTCCACCAGTGTTCCTGATCCGCCACAGCCACACCCGTGAGGGCCCTTCCCTGCCACTGCTGGGGCAGATCAACCTTGGGGGGCTCCCGGTGGACCCTGAGACATCCGGTCCCGATCAGGAGAGCGGTCAGGCCTCCCAAGACTGCGCCATTCCTCGCCACTCTATTCCTTCCACGCGTCAACTGGACGCTTTGCTTGATGTTGATCATCCCGGCTACTCCCTGGCCAAGGCTTCGATTGGATCCAGCCGGGCAGCGTTCCGGGCCGGCAGGAATCCGAAGAGCACTCCGATGACTGAGGAGCAGGCTACCGCCGCCACGATGGAAAGGATGGAAAAGGTCATCACGATGGCCTTGACGAAGAACGGGAAGACCAGGGCGACCCCGAAGGAGAGCAGAATCCCGATGGTGCCCCCCAGGAGGCAGACGAGCACGGCCTCGATGAGGAACTGCTGGAGGATGTCATCCTGGCGCGCCCCCACGGCCATGCGGATCCCGATCTCATGGGTCCGTTCGTTGACCGACACCAGCATGATGTTCATCACGCCGATGCCGCCCACCACCAGGGAGATCACCGCAATGGCCGAGATGAGCAGGGTCAGGGTGGCCGTGGTCTTCTGGACCGTCTTGAGGATGCTGTCCGAGCTGCTGGTATAGAAGTCCTTCGTCCCGTGCCGGCGTTTCAGCAGATTGATGATGCTCTGCTCGGCCACCTGGTTGGAGACCCCATCCCGCACCCGCACCGTTATGGAACTGAAATAGTTCTGCCCCAGAATCCGCCCCATCGACGTGGTGAAGGGCACCCACACATCCAGGTTCGAGTTGTTCCCGAAGGGGCTTTCCTTCACCTTGGTGACGCCGACCACCCGGGCAGGCAGGCTTCCCAGGAACAGAACCTTGCCGATGGGGTCGCCATCGGGAAAGAACTTCTTCTTTGTGTTCTGGTCGATGACAACGACCTGGGCCTGGTGATGCACATCCTGCTGATCGAAGGCACCCCCCTGGGCGATCTCCAGACCCCTCACCCGGAAGTACTGCTCACCCACCCCGCTGACGGAGGCCGTGGCCTTTAAGTTCCCATAGCGCAGCACAAGGCTTCCGCTGGTTCCGGGTGTGGCGCTGTCCACATAGACCTGGGACTTCAGCGCCTCAAGATCCTGGGGCACCAACGTGTAGGTTGAACCCGCCTTGTCATCCCCCCAGTCCCCTCCGGGATAGATGTCGATGACATTGGTACCCATGGAGCTGATGTCGTTCACCACCTTCTGGCGGGCCCCCTGCCCCAGGGCCACCACCGACACCACGGAGGTAATCCCAATAATGATGCCCAGCATGGTGAGGAGGGTCCGCATGCGATGGGTGGCCATGGCGATGAGAGCCATGCGGAAGGCCTCACCGAAGCGACCCCAGGCCGCTTTGAGGGGGTGCTGACCGCCGTCCGGGACGGGCTGCAACTGCTGCTGGTCCGTCCCCAGCGGCGGAGCCTCTGGGTTGGGCTCATCCCTTGTGACAACCCCATCGCTGAGTTCGATGATCCGCTGGGCGTGGTGGGCCACCTGCATGTCGTGGGTCACCAGGATGATGGTGTGCCCCCGCCCGTGGAGTTCATGAAGGATCGCCATCATCTCCTGGCCGCTCCGACGGTCCAGGGCTCCGGTCGGCTCATCCGCCAGGATCACATCGCCACCGTTCATCAGGGCCCGGGCGATGGAAACCCGCTGCTGCTGCCCCCCAGAGAGCTGCCCGGGCCGGTGGCTGGCACGGTCCGTGAGGCCGAGGCGAGCCAGGAGCTCCTTCGCCCGAGCGCGACGCAGCCCTTTGTCGGCCCCGGCATAGATGGCGGGGATTTCGGTGTTCTGGATGGCATCCAGGTGGGGCAGCAAGTGGTAGCGCTGAAAGATGAACCCAAAATGTTCCCGGCGCAGGCGTGCCAGGGCATCGCTATCCAGGCTCCCCGTTTCCTGGCCCAGGACCCGGTAGCTCCCTTCGGTGGGGCGATCGAGACAGCCCAGGATATTCATGAGGGTGGACTTGCCCGAACCGGAAGGCCCCACGATGGCTACCATCTCACCGGCCCGAATGCTGAGATTCACGCCCTGCAGGGCGACGACCTCCTGGTCGCCCGAGGGATAGCGCCGGCCAAGGGCCTGGAGTTCAAGGAGCGGCTGGTCCATACGCCTACCTCCTGGGGGGTGGCGGAGGCATGCCGTTGCCGGTGTTGACGGGAACGGCCGTATCACCGATCACCACCTGCTCGCCCTCGTTGAGCCCCTCCAGAACCTGGGCATGCACCCGGTTGTTGATGCCGATGTGCACCTTGCGCGGCTCAGACCGGTCCCCATGGAGGACCTTGACCATGCACCATCCGGTCCTGTCCTTGTCCCCCAGGGCGGCCACCGGGATGCAGAGCACCTTCCGAGCCTCGCCCAGCACGATGGAGACCTGAGCTGTCATGGAGGCCCGCAGGGCTTTGTCGGTGTTCGGCACTTCGAAAAGGCCGTTGTAGTAGACCGCCGAGGTGCTGGTGGAAGAGGTAGTAGAAGTGCTGGATGAGGTGCTTGTGGAGCCTGGTTCGATGGCCCTCAGGTGGCTGTAGTGCCGTGTATCCGAATCCCCGAGCGTCGTAAAATAGACCGTCATGCCCGGCTTCACCCGCGCCACATCGGCCTCGGAGATCTGGGCCTTGACCGTGATGGTGTCCAGGTTGGCCAGGGTCAGGATCGTAGTAGCCGATTGTGTCGAGACCACGGTCTGCCCCTCTTCGGTGGTAATGCTGAGCACCACCCCATCCATGGGCGCGGAGATCCGCGTGTACTCCAGATCGGCCTTGGCGGTGTCCACAGCGATCTTGGCCTTATTGATAGACGCATCCAGGGCGACAATCTCAGCGCGGGCACTCTCAAGGGTGGCCTGGGCCGATTCCAGGTCCGCCTTTGCACCCGCGTCCTGGGCAACTAGCACCTGTTGCCGCTTGAAGGCCAGTTCGTACTGATGATGAAGAGCCTGCTTCGCGCGGCGAGAGGCCACAGCGCTCTCCAGAGAGGCCTGAGCATCCCGGAAAGCGTTCTCCTTGATGACAGGGTCGATCTCAGCTAGAAGCTGCCCCTTTTTGACCCGGTCCCCCACCGCCACATGCAGCTTCTTGAGCTGACCCGAAACCTGGGCACCCACGGCCACTGTTTTGAGGGCATTGAGGGTCCCGCTGGCCAGGACGCTTTCCTCAATATCCATCCGAGTGACGGGGGCTGTGATGAGGGGTACCTTCTCGCTGGAAAAGAAAAGCCCCCTCACAAGAAGGAGAATCGCAACCAGACCGACGGCCCCCAGGGGAAGCAGGATTTTTCGCTTAAGGATAGGTCCACTCATGGGATCTCACCGTACTACTCCATCGCGGACCCGGCTCCTGGTATGCCCCAGCCACCCGGATCCACCGCCGAAATGCCAGGACGGAGGGGCGAACAGAATAATGAGCTTTTCAATATGCAGCCATTCAACTCCCAAATTCACACAGCTGTGGTGAACCTATACTTCAATGTCCAGATCACCACACCAACAACGAAGGCCTCTCCACGCAACCTGGCCCCGCCGTTTGGATGTCCTGGTCCGGGAGGGCGAAAGGTAAGGACAGTTAGCCCGTCCAGATCAGGGAATCGAGTCCCACCGCCCACACCAGTCAAACATGGGAAACAAACACTCAATTCCTTCAATTAAAGGTAGTTGCAGGAGCGACTTCATTCAGGACCGTGATCCAGATTTTTAAGAACATTTTTTGCCTTGACATGGATGTATGACGGGGGGCACATTGGACGAGTACCCAACCTATGTCAAGGCAACAAAGTTTTTAGATATCACCCGAGCCCGTGGCCGAGCCCATATCGCGGCAGGCTTCAAATAGCGCAAGTGACCGTTATTAATTTATTGCGGTCGGGGGCCGATTCAGAATCGCAGCCTCTGGTGTTGTCAGGCCAGCGCTTAGTCGACTGGCAAATCCTCATCAAAATACCTATGGAGGAAAACCCGTGAAGAAACTCGTATCAGTCGCAGCAGGCTTGGCCGCTGTCGCCGCACTCCTCGTGACAGGGTGTGACAAGAAGGGTGGGAAGGAGATCCGAGTGGGCGTGGTCCATGCCCAGTCGGGTATGTTCGCGTCCTTTGGTCAGGGCGGCGTCTTCGGTATCCAGGCCGCCGTGGAAGACATCAACAAACTGGGTGGCGTACAGGTCGGCGACCAGAAGATGCCCATCAAGCTCGTCATCGTGGATAACGAGAGCGATCCTAACAAAGCTGGGTCCCTCGCCGAGAGCCTCATCAACCAGGATAACGTCAGCTTCATCGTGAGCGGCGACGAGCCCCCCCCGATGCACGCTGGCGTTTCCCAGGCCTGCGACCGCTACAAGGTGCCCTATATCACCGCCGTGGGTCCCCTGGAACCCTGGATGGGCATGAGGAACGAGACTCCCACCAAGTGGCAGTTCACTTGGGCCGCTGGCCTGATGGCCATCGCCACCCCCGCCGCACCTGGTGACTTCCGCGCTGGCAAGCCCGGCTACACCGTGCTCGACACTTGGACGGACATGCTGGACCAGTTCGGCAGCCAGACCAACAAGAAGGTGGGCGTGCTCGCTTCCGACGATCCTGACGGCCGGGGCTGGTACACCCTCTTCGGACCTTCCCTCAAGAAGCTGGGCTACACCCCCGTCGGCATCGACAAGAACCTGGGCCTGATGCCCATGGAAACCACGGACTTCTCCTCGGTCATCAAGGAGTGGAAGGACGCTGGGGTTGAAGTCCTCTGGGGCAACTCCCCCGGGCCCTTCTTCGGTGCCGTCTGGAAGCAGTGCAAGTCCCTGGGCTTCAATCCCAAGCTGGTCATGATCAGCCGTGGCGCCCTCTACTACAACGACGCCAACTCCTGGGGTGGCGATCTGGCCAACGGCATCGGCTCCGAGATCTGGTGGGATCCCTCCTTCAAGAACTGCCCTGGATTTGGTGACACCACCCCCATGTCCCTGGCCGCTCGCTGGAAGGCCGCCAAGAACCAGCCTCTGAACCCCGCCATCGGCCCCGGCTACCGCTCCATCCAGGTACTGGTTGACGCCATTCAGCGCGCCAAGTCCATCGAGGCCGACAAGGTCAACGCAGCCCTGAAGGACACGGACCTCATGACCATCGGTCACCGCGTGAAGTTCGATGAGAACCACTTCAACCGTGGTCCTGTGCTCTTCGGCCAGTGGTTCAAGAAGGACGGCCCGGAGAAGTGGGAACTGAAGGTGGTCATGTCGAAGCACGACTTCGCCACCAAGACGGGTGAGCCGGTCTTCCCGCTGCCCACCAAGTAGGAGACGAACGGGGCGCGCCCGAACATCCGAGCGCGCTCCATTTGACTATTGTGGAAAAAGATGATCCGTCCCTGAAACGCAAACAGCCTTCAGGGACGGAATTCATCAGCAGGACAAGCAAGTGCCGCAGCTATCGCCAGGATCTTTTGTCTTCCCGCGGGAGTCGGAATGGAATCCACGCAATGCCACGGTGCACCATCCACCTAGGACTACAGGGCCGTATCAGCCGTCTGATCAAGAATGGCAATGGTTTCGGCCAATGATCAGGGTTCAATTCGAACCGTTCATTCTCTGTTTTACGCCAACGGATGGGACATCAGTTGACAGTGGTCATGAGTGGGATTTATTGTAATCCAAATACCATGGTGCAATACAGCAGGACCACGTGGCGGGACACATGCAACCAGACCTGATCCAATGTCTCCCACCCCGCACCTCTCCTATCACCACCATGGGAACTGCCCCGTCAGTGTTCTGAATAGCCCAGCGTTACCCAAAAATGCCCGCCTGTTTGTGCAAACGCACCCTTTTGTAAAAGGAAGTCAACAGCCATGTTTGAGGTGCATGACAAGCCATGAGTGAACCCATTCTTTCCATCAAGGGAGTCACCAAGCGCTTCGGCGGTCTGGTGGCCAACAACAACGTGAGCTTCGACGTCCACGAGGGTGAGGTG
>JAFNAB010000142.1 GCA_017859955.1 Holophagaceae bacterium | reverse complement strand
GCGGGAGGCGTCTGGGACCGGAATGATATCCAGAAGTTCCTGGCCATGGGGGCCTCTGCGGTCCAGATGGGCACCCGCTTCATCGGCACCTTCGAGTGCGATGCGGATCAGGCCTTCAAGGAGACCGTTCTGCGGGCCACCCAGGATGACATCCGCCTCATGAAGTCCCCCGTCGGGATGCCGGCCCGGGGCGTCATCACCCAGCTCCAGCGGAGCATCGCCGAGGGCGCCGCTCCGACCCTTCGCTGCATCAGCAACTGCCTCAGCCCCTGCAATCAGGGGGCAGGAGCCCAGAAGGCCGGCTTCTGCATCGCCGATCGTCTTGCGGATGCCATGCAGGGACGCCTGGATACTGGCCTCTTCTTCTCCGGCAGCAACGGCTGGCGCTTGAAGGATATGGTCTCCGTCCGGGAGCTCATCGAGGAACTCACCGGTGACTATGGCTTGGAGCGGCTGGCCCTGGCCTGATCCAGTTCACGACGACAGTCTTCGAGATCCTTGAGGAACCCTGGGCTCCTGCGGAGTTCCTCAAGGATGGCCTGGGCCAGCAGGCGACCCGCGATGTCGTCGGTGGGGAAGTGGACCCCGCCGATGATCCGGCTCCAGGCCGCCCGGTGGGCGCGACTCATGAGCGCTTCCCGCCTCTCTGGAAGCAGGTCCGCCAGGATCGAAGCCACGAGGAAGGCCTGCATGGAGTGACCGCTGGGGTACGAGGTGCTCTCGGGAAGCCGGACGCAGGGGCGAATTGTGGCGTCCACCCGGGGGGGTCTGGGACGCGCATAGAGGCGCTTTGAACCAAGGGCCGATCTCCGGGGCGTGCTTGAATACACCATCGGTATCGATGTAGCGGGCCCAGGCCTCCTGTTCCGGCGTCCTGAAGGCCTGGGCCATGAGGACCGCCTCCAGATCGGCCGCCGCCGCCAGGGAGCCCGGAACGGGCGGCGGGCCCAGCACCTTGGCGGGGTCCACCTGGGCGGGTTGCATGTAGACCGGCACATGGACCGGCCAGGTCCGTTTCTGAGGTTCCGTGGCAACGGACTGGGCCCCCAGTCCTCCTCCGAGAAGCAAGAGACCCAGCAGGGCGGGCTTCAGGAAAAAGTTCGACATAAGGCCTCCAGCTCTTCGAATTTATCATCCATCCCCCCTTCCGTTTCCATGGGACCGAATACCGGAGACAATGGACCCTGGAGATCCCGAATGTACGAAGCTCAGCGAGAGGCCTGCATCGCCGCCGCCCAGGCGGGGGGCCGGGTGGCCATGAAATTCTTCCGGAAACTGGATCCGACAAAGGTTACTGAAAAGTCCCGAAACGATCTCGTGAGCGAGGCCGACCACGCCAGCGAGGCGGCCATCAAGGCCGAGCTGGATCTACGCTTCCCCAGCTATGGATTCCTGGGCGAGGAGAGCGGGGCCTATGGGGACAGCTGCCGACGCTGGATCGTGGACCCTCTGGACGGCACCCTCAATTTCGTCCAGGGCTTTCCCCACTGGTGCATCTCTGTGGGACTCTGGGACAAGGAAGGCGCGGTGGTGGGCTGCGTCTATGACCCCATCCGCGAGGACCTCTTCGTGGCGGTCCGTGGGCAGGGAGCGACCTGGAACGGGGAGCGGATCACCATTTCAGGGCAGACCGGCCTGGATGGCGCCTTCATCGCCACGGGCTTTGCCTATCAACTCGGGGAGCGCTTCCAGACCTACAGCAAGGCGTTGAATTCGGTGTTCTACCGGGCCAAGGGCATCCGTAGGGCCGGAAGCGCCGCCCTGGACCTCGCCCACCTGGCCTGTGGCATCTACGACGGATTCTTCGAGATGGGACTCCGCCAGTGGGACATGGCCGCTGGTGTCCTCCTGGTGCAGGAGGCCGGAGGCCTGATCACGGACTGGCAGGGCGGTGACACCTGGATGGAGACCGGCAATGTGCTGGCGGGCAACCTCTATGTCCACCAGGACTTGCTGGAGGCTGTGAGGTCCTGAACCTCAATGTCCCCCATGAAAGCCAAGCACCACAAGTAGGCAGGGTCCCCCGGAAATGACCTCGAGCCCCAGCCCCTCGGCGATCTTCACCGCCTCATCACTCTCCGCCCCGGGCTGCATCCAGACGTAGCGGACTCCAACCGAAGCAGCCTCCCGCACCACCTGCTCCGTGACCTTGGGGGGCGTAATGATGCTGATGGCCCTCAACTTGGCCGGCACCGAGGCCAAATCGGCATAGGCCTTAAGGCCCTCGACCTCAGGAGCTCTGGCGTTGATGGGGTAGACTTCCTTGCCGTGCTGCTGATAGCAGCGCAACACCATGTTTCCGTACTTGGCCTGATCAATGCTGGCCCCCACCACGGCATAGGGACCCGCCTCGAGGAAGGACAGGATGCGTTGGTTCATATCAGCGGTCATGGTGCACCTCTTCAGTATGTTGGATGCCGTTTGCGGGATCGCGTCCCCGTCCGGAGAGCCCCTTTGGCTACGCAATCGATAAAATTATCTTGATTTTTTTTCAACAAGCAGTACCTATGTACATAAGGCAAAAACAAACAGGTGATCCCATGCTTAGCTCACTGAGCCAAGAGTCGTTTTTCGAAGAAGTCCAGAACTGTGCCCGACACAAGGCCGTCAGCCTTGAGGGTGGCTCTGAGCACTTCGTCACCGTCTGCTTTCAACGCAACAAGGTCGGCGCTCCAATGAAGATCGTGGATGTCTGGGAATCGGAAGAGCCCCTGCCCTACTGCCCCCCTGGCTTTGCGGAAGCGGCCGTAGAGCCCTCCAGCAAAGCCTCCGAGACACTCTCCCTCCTCTGGAAGCTTGCCCCTGCCGGGCACTGAATCCCTTCAGGCCTTGGCCTTCCGGCTGTAGCCCACCACGTAGAGGCACAGCAGGGCCATGGCCACGATGGCGATCCATTCGCCCGTTGCCCCCGCTGCGGACTCAGGGGAAAGGATGGGGAAACCATCTCTGAAGCGGACGCTGGCCTTCACGAAGGAGGCCACCACCCCCATGATCGCCCCGCCCGCCATTAGGCCCGAGGCAATCAGCACTCCCCGGTTCTCCTTGGCCTTGCGGTCAGCCTCGCTGACTCCGGCCTTGGCCTTGTTGACGTAATGGCTCAGGATACCCCCTAGGAGCAGGGGCGTGTTCACCTCGATGGGCAGGTACATGCCCAGGGCAAAGCCCAGGGCCGGCACCTCCAGGATCCGCAGCACCACCGAGAAGACCACGCCCAGGCCGAAGCAGTACCAACGCAGAGGCATGGAGACGCTGCCGAAAATTCCTTCTAGAATGGCCCGCATGGCGCTGGCCTGGGGAGAGGGCAAGGCATTGGTGCCCATGGCCATCAGCCCTTCCGGGGTCCGCAACTGGGCCATCTTCCACATGGCGATGCCGCAGAAGAGGGCCGCCACGAAGGTTCCCACGAACTTCCATCCGATCTGGCGGGCCGGGGTTGCGCCGATCCAGTGGCCGATCTTCAGGTCCGTGCTGAAGGCCCCACTCGCCGCCAGGGCGGTGCAAACGATCCCGCCCACCATGAGGGTCAGGAACATCCCGTAGCCACCGGAAAACCCAAGTTTGAGCATCACCAGGCCCGTGATGACCAGGGTCAGCATGGTCATGCCCGAGATGGGATTGGTACCGATGGTGGCAATGGCCCGGGCCGCCACCGGGGCAAAGAGAAAGGCGATCACCATGACCAGGGCGGTTCCGGCCAGGGCCGGTATCACAGCCTTTTGGATCCCGAGACCGAAGGAGAGGAACAGGAAGGTCATCAGGACACAGACCAGCAAGCCCACCGCCACCATCGAACCCGTCATGGAGCGGTCCGTCCGGGCCGGAATGGCGCGGCTCTCACCCTTCTGCCCGCTCAGGAGGGCCTTCATATTGCTGATGATGGAGCGGACCATGTTGGGCAGGGAGGCCAGGACCCCCATGACCCCTGCCCCTGCGATGGCACCGACGCCGATGATGCGTACGTAGCTGAAAAAGACCTGTTCGGGGCTCATGGCCGAGATGAGCTTGGTGCCGGGGGCCACCACCACGGGGATGTATACTCCCACGGCGTGCACCAGCGGCACGAGGACAAACATGCTGAAGAGGCTTCCGGCGGCAATGACCGCCGAGTACCGAAGGCCGATGATGTAGCCGATACCAAGGGTGGCCGCGCTGTTAAGCATGTTGAAACTGAGGAAGCGCTTCTCCAGGGCTTCCCCGATCCAGACGTGCCGGAAGCGGATCTCCTCCCCCATGGCCCGGAAGAGGGTGACCAGACCGTCATAGGCCGCACCCACCATGGCCGCCACAGCCAGTTCCCGGGCCTGGTTCCCCGCCTTCTCGCCCGTCACCAGGATCTCAGCAGTGGCCGTGGCCTCAGGCCAGGGGAAGATGCCATGGTTCTCCACCATGAAGTGGTACCGCAGGGGAATCAGGAAGAGGATCCCGAGACACCCCCCGATGAAGCTGACAAGGACCACCTGCAGAAGGTTCGGCTGATTCACCCCACTTCCAGCCACGCCACTGAGCATGTACAGGGCCGGCAGGGTGAAGACCGCCCCGGAGACGACATGACTGGAGTTGGCGCCGATGCTCTGGATAATGACGTTTTCCAGAATGCTGCTTCGCCTGGAATAAAAACGGGAAAGCCCCACCGCCAGAATGGAGATGGGGATGGCCGCCTCGATGCCCTGCCCCAGCTTGAGCGCCAGGTAGGCCGCAGCCATCGAGAAGACAGCGCAGAAGATAAGACCCAAGGTCACACTCCGTACCGTAACTTCCGGGGTTCCATCCTGCGGCACCAACGGTACATAGGACTCGCCTGGATTCAGGGGACGTCTGGCGTTCTCGGGGAGTCCGTGGATGGCATCAGAATGGGGCCCTTGTGACATGAATGCTCCGGGTTCGAGAAAAACATCATGTTATTCGTTACAGGAAATGCGAGGATAACAGGGAATATCACCGACAATGCGCGTCTCCCCCTCACACTTCCGGGGGGCAGCACGTTAAGATACAAACGAGGAGTCATGATCGGCCCTTGGCCGTCTCTCACGACCCATTTCAGTTGGGGACTTCCTCTCCTTCATGGTCGCAACCCCTTTGCCCAGGCAGAAAAATGGCAACCAGTTTCGACAAGATCAGGCCCCCCGAAACCCTCCACAGCTGCGTGACCCGGACCCTTGGTCTCCAGTTGATCCAGGCGGGGAGTGCTTCCAAGCCCGTCGTCCTTCCCAACGAGGAGCAGCTCTGCCTCCAACTTGGTGTCAGCCGCAGTATCCTCCGGGAATCCCTCAAGGTGCTGGCCGACAAGGGCATGTTGGAAGTCCGCCCCCGTTCCGGAATGCGTTCCCGCCCGAGGGAATTCTGGAACCTACTGGATCCCGATATCCTTGCCTGGTCTGCTGAGGTCAATTGCGACGTCAATTTCCTTCGGGATCTTTGTGAAGTCCGCCTGGCCATCGAACCAACTGCCGCTGGCTTCGCAGCTGTGCGCGCCACGGAAGAGGACATCAAGACCATTGATGAATGCCTCGCCCAGCGGGAGGCCGTCATCGCCTCTGCCGATTACGAGAGCCTCGTCAGCATCGATCTCCAATTCCATGCGGCCGTTGTGGACGCCTCCCACAACCCCATCTTCCGGCACCTCTACAGCAGCATCCGCGAGCCATTCCGCATGTCGCTCGCCTACACCACCCGCTTCGGCTGGGCGGTGACCCTTGGCCTTACAGCCCACCGCAAGCTGGTGGATGCGCTCAAGCGGCATGACGCCATGGGCGCCCGAGCCGCCGCCGACAAGATCGTCGGTTACGCCATGCTGGCCATCGAACAACTGGACCACAACCAGAACGAAGCCAAGCAGAAGGTCTAGTCACAGCAACACGGATCTGCGCCCCCGCCCCGCAAGGGTCCGGGGGCGCAAGTCTTTCAGTGGTGACCGTGATCCGCAGAAGCGGCTGCGACAGCCTGGTATTCGACCCGCTTCGCCAGGAACACCAGCCAGAATCCGTAGGCCGCCATCACCAGCCACTCGCCGCCCTGCACAAAAGACAGGGCGTGGGCGGACACCCGAGGGGCCTCGCCATGGCTCACCAGGCCGCAGACCACGCCCACCAGTCCGACCAGCACCAGCAGGCGACCCCAGCCCCGGGACGGCCCATTGGGCATTGACAGCTCGACGGGGACAGCCCCCATGGGGTTGCGCTGCTCCCCGAGCAACTGGGTCCCCTGACACAGCAGCAGGACTGAAACCAGGTAATAGAACGCATAGAAGAGCATGCAACCTCCGGGATCTCGCTCCTCTATGAAAGCGGAGCGCCGGACCGGCCGCAATCCTCAATACCGGGTACCCGTTTTGATTATTCGATTGATTAACACCCGGAACCATGGTTGGATGAGTCAGTTCATTCATACGTGGAGCCCATGAAAAGCCCAGAACCCGAACACATCATCGACACCCGAGACCGTCTCATCGTCGCTGCCATCAAGACCTTCACCGCGAAGAACTTCGAAGGGGCCAGCATCCGGGAGATCGCCAAGAAGGCCGACGCCAACAGCGCGCTGATCCAGTACTACTTTGGCGGCAAGGAGGGTCTGTACCTGGAGGCGGTGAAATTCGTCTTCAAGATCGGCAGTGATCAATTCGACCAGCTCCCTCCCAGCCCCAACCCCGCAAGCCCCGACGCCCGGGCGGAAGCTCTGCACGGGCTCAAGGGCTTCATCCGGCTCATGGTCCGGCTCACCTGCACCTGCCCTGCTGAACTGAAGGCTCTTTATGGCTCTGAGTTTGAACAGGCAGCCTTTGCGCTGTGGAACCAGGCCATCCAGACGATGCGCCCCTCGGTCATCGGTTTTGTCCGGGAGATGGTAACCCCCCTCACCCAGTACCTCGCGGGCTGCATCCGCATCCTCTGCCCGGACCTGACCGAGGAGGAAAGCTTCCGCATGCAACTCAGCACCCTGGGCCAACTCACGCACATCCAGACCCATATGGCGCTGGTGATACTTCACCGGGGCGCCGTCTACAACGAAACGGAGATGGAATCCCTGTCGGACCACTTCATCCAATTCACCCTAAGGGGGCTGGGCATTTCCGAAGCCTTCCCCGCCCAAGGAGCCTGACCATGCTGTTCCTTCCTCCTGCGCAGGTGGCCGAGCCCCCTGCACCCTCGCCATCCCTGGATCTTGACCTGGCAGCCGCCCTCAACCGCGCCAAGGCGGAGAACCCCATGCTCCAGGCTGCCAAGGCCCGGGTCGAGGAGCGCCAGGGCGCCATCACCACCGCCCGTGCCGATGCCCTTCCCCAGGTCAACGTGGTGGCCGACTACACCCGCACCCGGGACGTGAGCCTCCTGACCGGCGGCATGGCGGCCACCATCCCCAACGCCGAGGCCCTGGTGATGCCCCGGAACTTCTTCACCACCCAGGCGTCCATCAGCCAGCCCCTCTTCTACTGGGGCAAGCTGGGCACTGCGGTGGAAGTGGCCAAGATGGGCGAGAAGGAGGCCCAGTATTCCTATACGACCTCAGAGCTGGACACCCTCCATGGCGTGGCCGGGGCCTACATCAACGTGCTGGTCTGTCAGGCGGAACTGGAGGTAGTTCAGACCCGCCTCAAGACCGCCGAGCAGTTCCTCTCGGATGTGAAAGCCAAGCTGGAAGCCCAGACCGCTACCGAACTTGACCGTCTGCGGGCCGAAAGCGAATACCTGGCCGTTGTCCCGGAAAACCTCCAGGCCGATGCCAACTACAAGCGGGCCATGGAGCTCCTGAACGGCCAGCTGGGCCTGGATCCGAAGACTCCACTGAAACTGGCGGATCTCGGCGCACCCGACTTCAAGACGCCCGCCGGGGTCCAACGCAGCGAACTCGCCCAGTACAAGCAGCAGGAAGCCATGTACCAGGCCAACGACCGGATCATCAAAGCCGACCTGCGACCCAAGGTGGACTTCAGTGCATCATGCGGCTACCAAGCCAACCACACCAATGATCTCTTCCAGACCCCCTACGACACCTGGAAGGTGAACATCAATAGATCACCTCCCTGGATCTCCTCCAGGCCGAACGCACCGAGCGCCAGCAGGAAAGCCAGCGTCGCCGCGCCGAGCTGGGCATCTGGAGCGCCCTCTTCAACCATCGCCGGGCCCTGGGCCTGCCCCCCCTCTGAGCCTTTGGAGCATCCATGGAACGCAAGAAACTCTACCTCTACGCCGGCGTCCCGGCCCTGGCCATCGTCGCAACCATCTCCTACCACTTCATACAGCGGAACCAGGAACTCAGCCGCCAGCGGGCCCAGAAGACCGAAGGCCTGGTCCCGGTCACCCTGGTGCCGGTTGAGACCCGCCCATTCAAGAGCGCCATCGCCTTCACAGGCACCCTGCTGGCGGTGAACCGCGCCGAACTGAAGGCCGAAGTCGCAGGCCGGGTTACTCGCGTCACCGTCCAGGAGGGCGACCGTGTCGCCGCAGGTACCGTGCTCTGCGCCCAGGACGAAGACGAACTCCTCCTGAGCGTCCAGGCCGCCGAGGCCCAGTTGGCCCAGGCCCAGGCCCAGGCCCAGCAGACCCGTCGGGACAATGAGCGCTCACAGAGTCTCCTGGAGAAACGGAGTGTCACCCGCCAGGCCGCCCAGCAGGCCGAAACCAATTACAACGCGGCCATGGCAGCGGCCCGGGCCGCCGAGAGCAACCTCGGCCTGGCCAAGACCCGCCTCAAGAAGGCCCGCACCACGGCCCCCTTCGCCGGGGAAGTGGCCAAGCGCTCGGTCCAGCCCGGCGAGATGCTGAACCCGGGGCAGACTTCCTTCGAGGTCGTGGACAACCGCAAGCTGGAAATCCTGGCGGATCTCCCCGCCGAGGCCCTGGCGACGGTCAAGATTGGCATGCAAGCCTCCTTCAAGGTCACGGGATTCGATAAGCCCTTCACGGGTCGGCTAACCCAGATCAGCCCCACCCTTCAGGCAGATGGCCGCACCCTCAGGGTCCGGCTGGAGGTTCCCAATCCCGACGGCAAGCTCAAGGGTGGCCTGTTCGCCGAAGGCGTCATTGAGGGCGAGACCGAAACCCAGCGCCTGGCACTTCCCTCCTCCGTCCTGACCGCCACGGGCCGGGAGGCCGAGGTCTTCCAGGCCGTCAACGGCTTTGCGGTCCGCAAGAAGCTCACGGTGGGGCCGGAACAGAACGGGTGGCGCCCCGTGGAGGCCGATTGGCTAGCAGCGGGAGTGCAGGTCATCGGCCAGGGCCAGAAGCTCGTGGTGGACGGTACCCGCCTCCAGGTCCCCCAGGCCCCAGCCGCACCCCAGGGGAAGTGATCCATGTTCCTATCTGATCTTTCCATCAAGCGGCCCGTGCTCACCAGTTGCGTGATGCTGGCCATGGTCATCCTCGGCCTCTTCTCCATCAAGGGGCTCGGTCTCGACCAGTTCCCCAAAGTGGATATCCCCGTGGTGACCGTCAGCGTGGCCTACCCTGGCGCAAGCCCTGACGCCGTCGAACAGGACGTGGTCCGAAAAATCGAAGAGGCCGTCAACCCCATCGAGAAGGTCTCGGAGATCAGCTCCACCTCCCAGGATGGCGTGGGCGTCATCACCATCGAGTTCGAGATCGAACGGGATGTGGACAAGGCCCTGGAGGATGTGCGCTCCAAGGTCGGGCAGGTCCGCAAGGACCTCCCGGACACCATCAAAGAACCCATCATCCAGAAGTTCGACCCAGCCCAGCTGCCGGTGCTCTCCCTGGTCATCCGTCCCGACGCCGCCCACAAGGGCATGAGTGACCGGGAACTGACCCGCATCGCAGACGAATACATCAAGCGTCGCATCGAGAACATCGCGGGCGTGGGCAAGGCCGAGGTCGTGGGCGGCAGCACCCGGAACATCCGGGTGCAGATCGATCCCCAGAAGCTGGAATCCCTGGGCCTCACCCTGCAACAGGTCACGAGCACCCTGGGCCAGGATACCCAGGCCGTCCCCAGCGGCAACCTCCTGACCAGCACCCGGGAGATCAGTGTCCGAGTGGACGCCAAGGCCAAGCGCGTGGAGGACTTCAGCCATGTGGTGGTGGGCAACCAGAAGGGCCGCCCCATCGAACTCCAGGAAGTCGCCACCATCCTGGACGACATCAAGGAGAAGCGTACTCTGGCCCGCCTGGACGGTCAGGACGCCGTGGCCCTGGAAATCCAGAAGCAGATCGGCGGCAACACCGTGGCCATGGTCAAGTCTGTAGACGAGGCCATCAAGGGCATGGAGCCAGAACTCCAGAAGCTCGGCGTCGTCACCGTCAAGGCCAAGGACAACGCCAAGTTCATCAACGACTCGGTGGATGACGTGGTGCTTTCCATCGTCCTGGGCGGCCTGCTGGCGGTCATCGTGGTCTTCTACTTCCTTAAGAGCTGGCGCTCCACCATCATCACGAGCCTAACCCTGCCGGTGTCGGTCATCAGCACCTTCATCATCATGAAGGCCCTGGACTTCACCCTGAATACCATGACCCTGATGGCCCTTTCGCTGGCCATCGGCATCCTCATCGATGACGCCATCGTGGTGCGCGAGAACATCACCCGCCACTCAGAAATGGGCAAGGACCACATCACGGCGGCCCGGGAGGGCACCGCCGAGATCGGGCCCGCCGTCATCGCCACTACCATGTCCATCCTGGCGGTCTTCATTCCGGTCGCCTTCATGGGCGGCATCATCGGCCGCTTCTTCTTCAGCTTCGGCATCGTCGTGGCCTTCGCCGTGACGGTCTCGCTCTTTGTCAGCTTCACCCTGGACCCCATGCTCAGCGCCGTCTGGCCCGATCCCGAGCACGAAAAGGGCTACCAGGAATCCCACCACGGTCACCGCAAGTTCATCATGAAAACCGTAGACTGGTTCAACGACCAGCTGGACCAGTGGGAGGCCTTCTACAAGAAAACCATCACCTGGGCTCTGGGACACCGCAAGACCGTGCTCGGCATCGGCTTCGGCAGCTTTGTCCTCGCCATCGGCCTCCTCGGCCTCCTGGGCAACGAGTTCATGCCGGACTACGACCGGGGCGATCTGCAGGTGGGCTTCAAGCTGGAGGCAGGCTCCAGCCTGCAGGCAGCCAAGCGCAAGGCGGAGGAACTGGAACACATCATCCGCACCCGCACCGATGGCTCCGAAAGCCATGAAATCGAGCACGTCTACACCACCATCGGCACGGGGCTCAAGGGCACCATCACCGAAGGCACCATCTACATCAAGTTCACGGAAGGCAAGCGCCGGGGCCATGTCGCCCTGCGCCGGGAACTGCGGGACCGCTTCCGCAGCGTCCCCGGCGTCGAGACCGATGTGAGCGCCGTGGCGGACATGGGCGACGCCAAGGCCGTGAGTCTGGCCGTCATGAGCCCCGACCGGAGGGCCGTCGAGCAGGCGGAACCCATCGTCCTGAAGCTCGTCAAGTCCGTGGATGGCGCCGTGGATATCACCAGCAGCCGGGATCAGGGCAAGCCCGAGCTGCGCCTGACCGTGGACCGGAAGCGGGCCTCGGATCTGGGGGTTTCCCCCATGGCCATCGCCAGTGTCGTCCGTCCCCTGGTGGATGGCCTGGATGTGGCCAAGTATGAGGACCCCAGCAGTGGCGAGCAGTACGACGTGACCGTGCGTCTCTCGGATGTCAACCGCTCCCGGGCCAGCCAGCTGGAAGGAATGATGATCACCTCGTCCAAGAAGGACAAGGCGGGCAACAACCTCCAGGTGAAGCTGAGCAATGTGGCCAGATTCGAGGACACCGTGGCAGCCGCCAAACTGGAGCGTCGGGGCCTCCAGCCCCAGCTCCTCATCACCGCCAACAAGGATGGCAAGAGCCTCCAGGAGGTGGTGGACGAAGTGAACGTGAAGGTGGCCAAGCTCCGCCAGGACGGCGGCCTGCCCCCCGGCGTCAAGCTTAGTTTCACGGGCACAGCCAAAACCAACAACGAGACGGCGGGGTATATGGGAACCGCCATCCTACTGGCCATCTTCTTCATCTACTTCGTGCTGGCCAGCCAGTTCGAGAGCTTCAAGCTCCCCATCACCATCATGGTATCCCTGCCCCTCTCCATGGTGGGCATGGTGGGCATGCTGCTGATCACGGGCGATTCCATGAGCATCATGACCGGCATCGGTCTCATCCTCCTCATGGGCCTGGTGACCAAGAACGCCATCCTGCTGGTGGACAACGCCCTCCAGAACATGCGGGAGCACAACATGTCCCGCCAGGAGGCCATCATCCAGGCCGGCATGACCCGACTGCGCCCCATCCTAATGACCAGCCTGGCCATGGTCGGCGGCATGCTGCCCTTGTTCTTCGCCCTGGGCGCCGGCGCCCAGATGCGGGCTCCCATGGCCCGGGCCGTGGTGGGCGGCATCATCACCTCCACCGTCCTGACCCTGGTGGTGATTCCCGTCTTCTTCGACATCCTGGACGGATTCACCTTCAAGAAGCTGGGGGAAAGGATCAAGGGGCTGCGCGGCAAGTAGCATCAAGGCCCTGATATTCAAAGGAATGAGCAGTGAGAGAGCCCCAAACACGGGGCTCTCTCATTATCAAGGGTAGACAAAGCCCAAAAGTGCGGTAGACTAACAGATCAGTCGGCGTTCGTCGTGAACTGCGCCGCGCGGGTCCCGTAGCTCAGCTGGATAGAGCATCAGACTACGAATCTGAGGGTCGGGCGTTCGAATCGCTCCGGGACCACCACCAACCCCTGAAGTCACACGACTTCAGGGGTTTTCCACGAATCACGGCGAGGCATTACGGGCCAGACACCTCCGGTCAGTCTCCCCCGGCTCCCTACGATTCGCCTTTTCTGCCCCGACCGGGGCCCGCATCGGCATTGCCGAGCGGGTGGGCCCTTTCAGGAGCATTCATGTCCTTCGACACCCTCGGCCTTCTGCCCGAGCTGCTGCGCGCCGTACGCGAGCAGGGTTACGAAACCCCCACCCCCATCCAGGCCAAGGCCATTCCCGTGGTCCTGGAAGGCCGCGACCTCATGGGTGGCGCCCAGACGGGCACCGGCAAGACCGCCGCCTTCACCCTGCCCATGCTGCAG
>JAFNAB010000141.1 GCA_017859955.1 Holophagaceae bacterium | reverse complement strand
ATCCAGGCGCCCTTGGGGCCCAGTTCGTTCAGGGGGACTTCGCGGCTCTCGAAGGTGGGGAGAGTCCAGATCCTGAGCGGAGGGCAGGGGCCTCCCAACAAGGGGAAGCTCCGCTGGAACATCCGGACTACTTCCTCATATTCCTTGGGCGCATCCTCCTGGATTCTCTGGAATCGGGAGAGGTCGGCTTCCGCAAGGCTGAAACACAGGGCGTGCCGGGTTGCGTAGTAGTGGAGCAGATCCAGGGGGCCGCTCATCAGGCGGTCTTCCCATGCTTTCCTGAAACCTGGATCCATCTCACCCTTCCGGACCTTGGCCTGGCCCCAGCGCCAAAGGGCCATCCGGGAGCCTTCCAGGGTGAGGGGTACGTTTTGAAGGTCGGTCTGCGGAGAGTTGGTCGACAGGAAGGCCCGCACCACCTCTGCCTCTTTCCACGCTCTGCTGCCGCGGGGGTAGGGGTTGGCGGGTTTGGCCTGTCTGGCTGCCGCCTCCAGCCATTTCAGATGGGGCTGGTCCGACCGCTTCAGGGGAAGCTTCGGCAGGGGCTTTTCCTGATCGTAGGCGTCGAGGATGCGGCGGGCGCCCTCCTCCCAGGGGAGCGGCGCAGCGGTCAGGACCAAGGGCATTGCCAGGCAGAAAAACCATTTTTTCATGGGACGCTCTCTTTCCATGCAGGATGACAGGGAAAGGAGGGCGCGCGCCACTTAGGGTGGTATTGTATGATTAAAATATTAACCACGATCCAATCGGGTGACTTTGGAATACGAGGGAGGGGGTGACATGGTGATAAAGGATGCTTTGTCCGAGCGATTCATTGGTTGTGCTTGGCGCGTGCAACGGTTGAACTGAAGGCTGTGAAGGCTCTTGATGACATCCACTTGGTGCAATGCCTGAACTATTTGAAGGCAACTGGGTTGAATGTTTGTTTGTTGATCAACTTTGGCAAGCCAGAGCTTGAAATCCGTAGAGTCGTTCTCTGACGCCATCTTCTCCACGGTCACGGGAAGGCCCCAAGGCCATAAAGACAGGGCACCCAGTGTCCTTCCGTGTGTTCTGTGTGTTCTGTGTGTTCGGTGGTTCCTCCGCTTTTTGATTGATCGAAGGAAGGCCATCCACGGAACACACGGAGCACACGGATAAGCAGCCTCGGTCGCCTACGCCGTGGCCCGCCCTGGTTTCCCCGCAGAGCGGGAGATTACCGATGAACGGGGTATCCTGTGGATGTGTCCTTGATTCCCACTCGCATCGAACTGGCGCGCCCCCTGCCGCCCTTGACCTACCTCGCTCCCGAAGGACTCCCACCGGGTGTGCGGGTGCGGGTGAAGGTCCGCAACAGCGCCGCCACCGGGATCGTGTTGGGGCCGGATGCTGCACCTCCCCCCAAGCTCAAGGCCATCGAATCGGTGATGGACCCCTTTCCCCTGCTCCCTCCTCATCTCCGGGAACTGCTGGAATTTGCCGGACGCTACTACGGGTGTGGCGTGGCCCATCTCATGGCCCTCTGTCTGCCCCAGGGGGTGCTGGCGGACTGGGAGACAGATCTGGATGATGGACAAAAGCTGTCCGACCTTCGGGAGGCTGGGGACTGGGAGCGTTTGCGGCTACTGGGAGAAGGTTGGCACCGGGGCGAGATCCGCCTTCCCTCCCTCTTCCATCGCAGGAACATGCGGGGCGCTGGCCTCACGGAAGTCAGGCGCACGGAACAGCCCCACCCCCACAAGGTGAGCGCCCTGCAGGCCAAGGTTCTCATGGCCCTCGAAGAGGCCGGGGGCGCCATGCTGGAGACGGATCTGCTGCAGGCGACCACCGTGAGCGTCTCGGTGCTGGGAACCCTGGAACGCCATGGCCTGTTGGAGCGGGTGAAGCGTCTTGATCTCCTGGCCCAGCGCCGCGAGGATGTGATCCATAAACGGGTGGCCCTGAATGAGGAACAGTGCCGGGCGGCGGATGCTGTGGAGCTGGGCGCCTTCGCCGCCTACCTCCTTTATGGGGTGACGGGGTCCGGCAAGACCGAGGTCTATCTCGAACTGGCCGAGCGGGTCCTGGCGGCGGGCAAGCGGGTTCTCTGGCTGGTGCCGGAGATCGGCCTCACCCCCCGCCTCCTGGCCCGCCTGGAGGGCCGCTTCCCGGGCCTGGTGGCCGTGGGGCATGCCGGTCTGAATGTCACCGAGAAGCAGGCGGATGTCATGCGCCTCCTCCAGGACGAATGCCCCATCTTCGTGGGGGTCCGCAACGCGGTTCTGGCCCCTCTGCGCGAGGTGGGGCTCATCCTGGTGGACGAGGAACAGGAGAGCTCGTACAAGAGTGAGGAGCATCCCCGCATCCATGCCCGGGACCTGGCCATTAAGCGGGCTCAACTGGAGGGCTGCCCCGTGATCCTGGGGAGTGCCACCCCCTCCTTGGAGAGCTGGCACGCCGCCCAGGCCGGTCGGTACCGGCTTCTGCGTCTGCGTGAGCGTCCCGCCGGGAGTTCACTGCCCAGGGTTGAGGTCGTCGACCTGCGGGACTGCTACAAGGCCCAACGCAAGAAGGTCGTCTTTTCTCCACTGCTGCTGCAGGCCATGGGGCGGACCCTGGAAAGGGGGGAACAGATCATGCTGCTCCTCAATCGGCGGGGCTTTGAGAACTTCTGGATGTGTCGGGCTTGCGGGAAGACCCTGGAATGCCCTCACTGTGACATCAGCCTTACCTACCACAAGGGCGCCTTCCGCCTGCGTTGCCATCTCTGCGGCTTCGAGACGACGCCCCCAGAGGCATGCCCCAGCTGTCAGTCTGAGCATCTGAGGGGTGTGGGCGAAGGCACGGAGCAGATTGAAGACCAGCTCCAGACCCTATTTCCCCAGGCCCGCATCCTCCGCCTGGACCGGGACACCACCAGCCGTCGCGGCGCCCTGGAGGCTGGGCTCCTGGCGGCGGAAAACGGTGAGGTGGACATCCTGGTGGGTACGCAGATGCTGGCCAAGGGGCACACCTTTCCCAAGCTAACGCTGGTGGGCATCCTCAACGCCGACCAAGGCCTCAAGGTGGCCGACTTCCGGGCCGCCGAGCGCACCTTCCACCTGCTGACCCAGGTCTCCGGCCGGGCGGGTCGGGCCGAACTGGCAGGCACCGTCATCCTCCAGACCTACAGCCCAGACCACCCTGCCATCGTCCACGCCGTGGCTCAGAACTTCGAAGCCTTTGCCCAGGAGGAGCTGCCCTACCGGGAAGGGATGCAATACCCGCCCTTCGCGGCCCTGTCCCTTTACCGCGCCGAGGCCGACAGTCCCCTGGAGGCCATGGATGCCCTGAAGCAGCTGCGCACCAAGCTGGAGGCCGTACCGGGCCTCCGCATCCTGGGACCCCTGGAGGGGCCTATTCCCCGCATCAAGGATCGCTATCGAATGCAGCTCCTCATAAAGGCCGCCCAGCGGGGCCCCCTGAGCCAAGCCATGCAGGTCGCACCGTTGCCGCCGGGTGGGGCGGTGACCCTGGGGAAGATTGTTGATTCCTGTGAAGCTGACATCACGAGGAATCCATGAGACATCGTTCCATTCGCGGCTATTCGCTGATCGAACTTTTGGTGGTGCTGGCTGTGGTCAGTATCCTTGCTGTGGCGGGAGCGACAACGCTAGGCAATCGTTCCTCTGGCGCAGTTAGGGGGGTTTTGGACGAATTGGAAGGCACACTTCTGAGTGCCCAGAAACGGGCTTCTGCTACTGGGCGCGACGTGATGATCGCTACCCAGGGGAACTGGGGTGGGGCGTCGCCCGCCCTGCTCATGGGATACGGGGAGGCTACGGATGGATCCGCGAAAATCCTCACAGATGCTCTTTCAAGTTCCGAAGCATTCAGGGTGGCGGTTGGATCGGGTGGGGGGCTGCGACGTGAGCACCTTCATGCAGGGGTCGTGACTCAGCCGAATGCTACTTGGTGGGCAACTACCCGCGGGACCAGCGATGACATTACGGGCCAGCCACCATTCAACCAAGCCAGCAGTGGCTTCCAGGGAGTGCTCACCGCTGATCCCAATCTCTTCCAAGGGGACGAGAGTGTTGGGACAGTCCGGATTAGTGGGGCTAACAAGCGATTCAACAGTACCTTTTGGATTCAAGTGGTTGCGATCGCTAGTGGGCAGCCGGTGGTTGGTGGTGCTATGGGGCTCCTGGTCGTGCAGGGGAATGGGGCGCAAGTATACAAATTTTACAATCCGGGAGTCCGGGACGGTGGGGATGGAAAATGGCGGAAAATCTGATGAACTCCAGGAGGCCATCTCTTGTCCGCAAAGGTGAGGCGGGATTCAGCTTGGTCGAGATGCTGATGGCCGCTTTCATCATGGCCATCGGGCTCCTTGGTCTGACCATGCTGCAGGTCATGTCGATTCGCGGCGCCCAGGGGGGCAAAAGCCTAAGTATTGCGGTGGGCTTGGCGGAACAGGTCATGGACAAGGTGGAAGTGGAAGGGCGGGCCACCTACCTGAATACGAATTTTACTGACTATTCATCTCCAACGGATCTCAATGGTTTGAACTACATCAATAAGGATTCCCAGACGGATTACTACCGAATCGACCCTGATACGGGGGGAACCGTGGTTGCCACCGCCGCAGATGCCCAGTTTACGGTGGTTATGCATCAGTCCTACTCTGCGGGGACCAATCTCTCGGACGTTACGGTGGATGTCACTTTCAGTGACACATCCAGCGGGGGAGCGCCGATAAAGCGCAAGGCTAGTGTCACCCGGAGGATCCTCCATGGCTAAGCGGGCTTCTCGCGGTTTTTCCTTGATTGAACTCCTGGTTGCCTTGGTCTTTACCATGGTTCTGATGGTCGGAATGGGTACCGTCTTCAAGGCGGCCCTATCGACCTTCTACACCTCTGGGGAGAAGATCTCCAGCATGAGGCGCAATCGGGTCACGGGGGACGTGTTATACGACGACCTGAACACGGCAGGGCTTTCGATGGTGGATATCACCTCGGCGCTGAGTGCTTCCGTTGACCATCCCGCCTTCTTCATCATCCCCAATGTCGCTGTGAAGGATGCTGACAACCTCCCCATCGTTACTCCAGATCCGGGCGATCCCGCGACGACGGACGAACTCTATGTGGCCTTTGATCAGCCTTTGCCCTTTGATGGTCTGTTGGTTTCTGGTGGCGGCGCAGGGACGACGGGTAAGACTGCGGGCGGAGCAGTGCTTGCTAATGCCTCCTTTCTGGCGGGGACCGACGACAAATATGTGATCGATTGCGGGGATGCCGACTATGCCAAACAAGTGAAAGTTGGCATGTATATGCAGATCAAGGATGATCTTAGCCACTCTGCTCTCCGCATTGCCTCGGCGGTCCCCAGCGGGGAGAACGTCACGGTGACCGTGGACACCAGCCCCAGTCTGGGGACCCAGGTGACTGGGCGGGGCGACTCCGGTGCCTTGCGTCCCAACCAGCGCATCGACAGTAGTTCGGTTATCTTTATCCGGCCTTCCCAGATGATCCGCTACCGGATCGTCATGATGCGCCTGGACCCGGACCCGGCCAAGACGAAGGGGATTCCCTGTTTAGTTCGGGAGCAGGCCACCTATGACCCGACTTCCGCTTTTTCGCCCTCGGAGACTCAATTGGTGACCGAGAATGTCACCGGGTTCAAAGTCTATCTGAGCGGGGATTCGGGTCAGAACTGGGCTGGGTGGAATAAGAGCTATACCTCGTTTGCCAATGGTTGGACCAATGGGATCCAGGCCGAACTGGACAGTCAGTTGGCCACCCTGGGGCGCGTCGGATACACCAGTACGGGCGGGAACACCAGCTGGTACCGGGATATCCCGGTGCTGATGCGGGCGGATATCACGACCCGGACCGCGACTCAGCGCAGCGAATACGCCTCGACCCCGACCAGTCTGGCTTACAAGACGTTTACTCAGAGTCTCGTCCTGGTGCCCCGGCACTTCGGACTGACGATGAAGTGAGGGAGGTTGTTTTGATGTCCAATTCTCTTGTGGCTCGTAGGGCCTTTCGCAACCGGGCCACCGAGGCTGGCGGGGTGACGATCCTGGTGGTCCTGGCCCTCCTTGTCCTTCTGACTGTGGCGGCCATGAGCATGTACCGGAACTCCTTCCGGGAGATCGTTATGTCTGGGACCGCCCGGCAGGGTGCCATGGCCCGCAACTTGGCTGACTCCGGCATCGAGTTCGGCATCCTATGGCTAAGACCTCCTAACCAGCTCGCTGCCACTAGCGGCGGATCTGCTGAAAAGCTGCAGACCCTGGCGGGCGACTTGTTGAAGCAGGAGAACAGTAATCTCCTCTATGGTCACCCATACAAGCTGGATGAGAGTGCTTACACCGGGTTGAATGCCTCTGGTCCGGCTTCAGACTGCAAGCCTACTGGCGGCCAGGGGGGATTCAATCTTGCCCTTACGGCCATGGGGAAGATGCCGCTGGTTAACCAGAGCCAGACCGCAGGCAGTATCACCGGGGGGGGCAATACGCCGGCTTCGGGGACCCAGACGACCCAGGCTCCGGATCTCTGGGCGCTCCGCTCCGATGGTGTTGTCAATGCCGCAGGGGTTACCTTCACGCACTCCAAAGAGGCGTGGATCTCGACTCCGATGCGCTGAATCCTGCCAACGGACATCCAAACTGGAGTTCACCATGCACCGCACATTGCGACACATCGCCCGAATTATGTCTTTCTGCATTCTGGGGTTGGCTCTTTCCCGGTCGGCTAGGGCACAGCTCGACCCCAGGCTGATGCCCAACTCAGGCGTGAGCACCACTGACTTCCTGGACCTGTTCCAGCAGTCAAATACATCGGTCAAGCCCGAGGTGCTGACCATCTTCGACTTCTCTGGCTCCATGCAGAGCCTCATGTACCATCCCTGCTACTACAACACGGACGTCACGGACAATACGAGCACCGCCGGTATTGTCTTCGAGCTCACCGGGACCGCCGGGGACTATCACATCTCAGTTACCATCGGCGAGGCTTCCTGGGGCTATACCAGTACCCAACTCATCCGCCCCGATGGTTCGGTGGTGACCGAAGCGGGGGTAAACACCATGACCTCCCAGACCCCCCGTCTATGGGGCGACAAGAATGACACTGGGGCTGGCACCTGGGCCTGCGACGTTCGGAACTGGGTGCGGTCGGCTTCCCACGTTCGCGTGGTGAAGGGGGGTCGCACCATTGACATACCAATCCCGTGGAAGGTGATGGATGCCAGCTCCACGGGCTATCCCCTCTCTTCAATGACGGTCAAGGACGAGTATATCGAGACCGACAAGGCGGGAGTCGCCCACACCTATGGCACTGGGCATCAGATTGAGGTTGACACCCGGTACAAGGTGCAGGAATTCCCGACCACCACGGCCGCCTCCACCATCGCCAACAATCGGGTGCTGTCCGGAGACAAGGCCCTGGTAGTCACCCGGACCAAATTTATGGTGCGTCTCCTCAGGAACTACCTGGACTGGTTGTTCGCGGGGATCTACCAGAATACCGACAGCACTCGACCGGACTACACGGCTGACTCCACCCTGGTTGGCAAATACATCGTATTCGATGCCGCCAGCATAGCCAGTGTGGGGCGGCAGACCCGTGTGAACCAGGGGCAGGGTTTCGGGTCCTTCAACAGTGACGAGAGCAGTCTGAAGGCTTTGGCGATCCCGGCAAGGGACCGGGTCCAAGCGGTTAAGGAGGCTGCCATCAGGACCTGGATCACCTACCAGTCCCGGGTGTTCTGGGCGTACCGCTTCCTGGACGATACCGGTGAAGCGGGTAATGACGGGCATAACAACGCTACGACCACGACAATCAACAATGACTCGTCCAGCACGTTGGATAGTGCGGATGCCACCACGACTTGGGTGAATGGCAAGGACACCGGATGGACCCGGTTCAACGGGAACTCCGAGGCCGCCATGAACCGCTTGGCTGCCCTTTTTCCCTATACCAATACTCCGCTTTGCTATGCCATGGCCCGGGGGCTTGCCCAGTTTAGCAACCCCAATAACCTTTTTATTGACTTGGAAAGTGCCCCCTATCCCCTGCCATGCCAGAAGCGATTCGTCATCCTGTTCACGGATGGCATGCCGACGGTGGACAACTTCAGCGAAAACCACTCCAACAGCCCTTACATCAGCGGGATGACGGGAAGTGCCCAGGCCGGCAACGCGGCTCTGAAAGCGAACAAAACCAACATCAATCCCGGTAATGACTGGTGGAACATCTTCACGCTGGCCGGGGCGGCTGCCCACTTGGCTGACAACACCAAACCGAGCGTCATCACGAGTTACTTGGACCCCCCAACGACCTATCCATCCACTTCGAGCAGCCCCAGCAACTTCCTGCCTTTCTCGGTGGCCAAGCGGGGAAGCGTCTCCATTGATCGTGCCCATCAACTGGTGACTACCATGACCGTGGGGGTGAGCCTGGCGGGCTCGATCACGGATGCCGCAAGCCCGAAGCGGCGTCTCTTCCTGGCGGCGGCTGTCGGCGAACCCGCCCGTACGAGTTGGGATCTGAGTGCCCTGAAGTCCTATACCTTGTTGGATAGTGATCATCCAGAACAAGGCAAGACTGCAGATAGCACCTACTTTTTCGATGCGACCAATCCCGAGCTTCTGATCAAGAGCCTCGGCTACGCCATGAGCGAAACAACCAGTGGCGGGCAGACTGGCGTGACCAGCAGCCCCAATCTCCCTGTCCTGGGGGCCACCACGGGCAAGCAGATCTATATCGCCAAGTTTCTCCCCCCGGTAGGTGGGGGTGCTATGTGGAGTGGCGATCTATTGATGTTCCCCACCAAGGTGGACTCCAGCAACAACACGGTGATTCTGGACAAGACTGGTGCTCCCACCACGGACATGACTGTCGCCAACGCAGTGTGGGCGGCTTCCGCGAACATACCGCTCTGGGGGAGCCGAAAACTCAGGACCCGGATGCCGAATGCGACTGATCTCAGTGACTTCACCTACACGGGAACGGCGTACACCGATTCCAGCACGGGCCTGAAGACCCTCGTTGGGACGGATACAAACTATGCGGGGTACGCTGCCCTTTACTCCCCAGGCAGCACGGCGCAGCAGAACCTGATCAAGATGATCATGGGGGCAGACCCCACAGATACCTCGAAAAATCGGAAAGATATCATGGGTGATATCATTAATTCCGCGCCGAGCTACCTGGAATATGATCAAGCCTCCCTGCCCAGCTCCTTGGCGGTGCCTGTTGGCAGCCGCTTCCGCCTGATCCTGGTCGGCACCAACCAGGGCTGGCTGCACGCCTTCGGAGAGACTTCCTTGGTTTCCAAGAAGGACGACCCCACCAGCACCAGTGACCCAAAGGCCAAGATCGACCTGGTCTCTGCTTCGGTCAAGGAGTTGTGGGCCTTCATGCCCACGGACTTCCTGAAGGATCTGGGCTACCTCAACGATTCCACCAAGAGTCATAAGTTTATGGTTGATGGTTCGCCCTCCATCTACTTCCTGGACCTTCCTGGATCTTCCGGGGGGGCGGGCAACGGCAAGTTGGATGGGGCGAGTCTCGATATCAACCCCAAGACGGATACCACCCACGAGCGGGCCATCGCCATCCTCGGGCTGCGGAAAGGGGGGCGCAGTTACTACGCCCTGAACCTGCACGACCCCACCAATCCCACCCTGCAGTGGTCCCTGGTGCCCGATGAGGCGGACAGCATCTCTTCTGATCGCAATAAGACGGGGCTCACAGATGCCGCCCTGAAGAAGATCGTCAAGAACATGGGTTTCTCTACCTGCACGCCTTCCTTCGCTCGGGTGCTCTTCAACGGGGTTTACAAGGATGTGGTGTACTTTGGCGGAGGACTCAGCCTGCCGGAGGTGGAGCAGAACAGCAACTTCGCCAATGCGTTGCTCGGACGCTCGGTGATGGCCCTGGATGTCAATACCGGCGATTTCCTGGCAGCAGTGGACCTGAAGGACAGCTCCATCGCGGGTACGGGCATGATCGGCCCTGTATCGGCTGGCCTGGTGCCTTTCGAATTCTTTCTCGGCTCAGGGATGGCCCAGCGGGCCTACTTCACGGACCTGTGGGGTGGGCTTTGGTGCTGGGGCAGCAAGAATGTGGTGGCGGAGACGCCCTTCACTGGGTACGCGAACTTCCGGAAGGACACGTCGGAGCTGCAGGCTTGGTCCAACGATGGGACCTCCAAGGCGCCATACGCAAACACGGGTATCCGCAAGGTGTACCAGGATGCCAACTCCATCAAGACCGCGAGCGCTACGCTGAAGACTCCGGATAATACGGCCTATTTCACGTTCAGCGGGCCCAAATACAGCACACTTCCCTCGCCTTTGCTGTTGGGCAGTTTCCCCGGCAAGGGTAAGACTTACACCGGGAATACAACGGCGGTGCCCGCGGCTGTGGGGATTGCCATGGAGAGCGGCGATCGTAACGATCCCCTGGATCGGGGCAATCCTACGGATAACACTCGTGTGACAATGGTGTTTGATCGCCAGGATAGCCGGGGCTGGGGTTTTGATACCTCTCCGGGGCCAGATGCGGGGATCACCGATAGCAACCTGTTGGCAGCGGGGAATTGGAGTGCTTCCCCATCTTCGGTTTCTGGGGGGTATACCTCAAGCGACGCCATTGTGACACCGGGGAGCAGCACGTACTTCCTTGCTCCCACCAACTCTGGCGATCAGAAATACGGTTATTACGTGACCTTCCCCGATCACAGCGGTTCCTACTACGCCAAGGGGATCAGCTCGCCAGTGGTGGTTGCGGGGACGCTCTATTACTCCTACTTCATGCCCGATGCAGCCAACCTCTGCACCGGCGGGAGCGGCGCGACCAACTCCTACAAGATCTGCGACATTTTGCGACCGATTGCCAAGGAGACTGCGACCGGTTTGACTTGCACGAGCGGCTTCGTCAATACCTGGTTCAACGTGGCCTCGGATTTCACGATGCAGGGCACTTCGGGAGTCCTCCAGGTGGGGACCATCTCGAAGACTGGAGAGGACGGCGTGGTCACCACCCAGACCCAGGGCAAGACTTACTCAGGGCAGGCCAAGGATAATTTCCCACGTGCCCGCGTGTGGCGCACGGTCCGCTAGGGTGACCTTCAATGGCATTTGTTGACTTTGTCGAGGAGCTTCTTGTGAAAGAAATGTCTGTAAGTAACCGAGGGCTGGGGAGGTTCCAGGGGGTGCGTCGGCTCGTGGGCATGGGTTGGCTGCTTGGGGG
>JAFNAB010000140.1 GCA_017859955.1 Holophagaceae bacterium | reverse complement strand
GAACTGGTGAGGCGCCACCCGGGCCTGGCCCGCTTCTGCGATGTCTTCGTGGAGAAGGGTGTCTTCACCCCGGAACAGGGCCGGAGGGTCCTGGCCTCGGGGCAGGCCCTCGGCCTGCGGCCCCGCATCCACGCCGACGAACTCTCCTGGACCGGGGGAGCCGAACTGGCCGCCGAATTGGGGGCCGCCAGCGCCGACCACCTCATGTTCGTATCCGATCGGGGCGTGAAGGCCCTGGCCGACGCGGGGGTGGTCCCGGTGCTCCTGCCCACCACCACCCTCTTCCTGGGCCTCCGGGACTACGCCCCGGCCCGCCGGCTCGTCGAAGCGGGCTGCGCTCTGGCCCTGGGCTCGGACTTCAACCCAGGCACCTCCCCCTGCATCGATCCCCTCCTGGTACTGCGCCTGGCTTGCCTCCAGCTCCACCTGAGCTTCGAGGAAGCCTTCACGGCCATGACCCTCCACGCCGCCCGCAGCCTGGGGAGGCCCGACCTGGGGCACCTCCACCCGGGAGCCCAGGCCAAGGTGCTGCTCTGGGACCTGAAGGATCCCCTGGAACTGGTGTACTGGATCGGCGAGGCCTTCCTGCCGGAGCTGGTAGAGGGCTGAAACACCTTCGCGAGGAAAAGCAGGAATTCCACCACAAAGACACGAAGGGCACCAAGTTACACGAAGAAAAGAAGTAAATCCGTTACCTTTGCTTTTCTTTGTGTCTTAGTGGCTTTGTGACTTTGTGGTGTAAGTCGTTTTTTGCTTTATCTTATTGCCCACCCGACTCAGCCCGGAAATACCCAGCTCCCCAGCACCGCCGCCCGGGAAGCCCCGGTCACCTCGGGCAGATTGCCCGGGAGCCCCAGGGCGCTGGCGGCCCCCAGCAGGGCCCAGCTCACGGCCTCCCGGGCCCCGGGAGGGAAGTGCTCATCGTCCTCCAGGCGCAGCCCCGGCAGGCGCTCCTGAAGTTCCCGGCGCAGGCGAAGATGCCGGGCACCGCCCCCGGAGAGCATCAGGGGAGTGCCCTCGGGGCAGAACTGCCGCAGTCCCTGGGCCACCGCCTCGGCGCTGAAGGCCGCCAGGGTGGCCAGGCGGTCGGCCAGGGGCAGTGCCTCCAGGGCGCCGGCCTTGGCCTCCAGCCACTCGGCCCCGAACATCTCCCGCCCGGTGGACTTGGGGGGACTGAGATGGAAATAGGGGTGGGTGAGCCAGCGCTCCAGCGAAGGTAGATGGACCCGACCCGTGGCCCGGTGGCCCTCCGGATCGTAGGGAAGGCCCATCCAGCGCTGGGCCGCCAGATCCAGCAGGCTCATTCCGGGACCGAGGTCCCAGGCCCGGACCCCCTTCCCGTCCCAGACCGTCGCATTGGCGATCCCCCCCAGGTTCAGGGCGATCCAGGGCTCGGCCTGACCCCGCAGCCAGAGCTCCGTGAGGGGCACCAGGGGCGCTCCCTGGCCGCCCAGAGCCATGTCCCGGCGGCGGAGATCCCAGACCACGGGGCATCCCAGGGCCTCCACCAGGAGGTAGGGGTCGGCCAGTTGCAGGGTTGCGCCAGCCTCCGGGCGATGCTGGACCGTCTGGCCGTGAAGGCAGGCCAGATGGGCCTTCTGCCCCACCAGCGCAGCCAACTCCCGAGCCCCCTGGGCGTGGTGATCCCCCAGACGCCGCTGCAGGATGCAAAGTTCCCCGGGGCTCGACTGGTTCCCCGCCGCCCGCAGGACCCCGTGGCGGAGCTCCGCGGGATAGGGCAGATGGTGATGCCCCAGGAGTTCCCGGAAGGGGCGCCCCCCCTTGTAGCCCAGCGGATCCACGGAAACCAGGACCGCGTCCAGGCCATCGGCGCTGGTTCCGGACATGAGGCCCATCACCAGCCAGGGAGCGTCTGAGGGAGGAAGAACTGTCAGGGGGGCCATGGGAGTCATGTTAGCGTATGCGTGTATTCGAGGTTCCCATGCTCGCGTTGATTCTCCAGAACAGCAATCACATGGCCCGGCGCGGCGACTCGAATTCAGCGCCAGGTTGCGGCTGCTTCGTGGCCATCGCCATCATCGGCATCGTGATCTACCTGGTCATGAAGAGCCGGCAGGACCGCCAGGTCGCGCAGCAGCCCGCTCCCATGGCGCCCCGGGCGACCGGAGAGGGTCCCATCGGCTCCCATACCTTCGCCTGCCCCTTCCCCAAATGCCCCAACTGCGCCGCCAGTGCCGAGAAGATGAAGCAGCAGTGGGATGGCCTGCGGAAGGTCACCTGGACCTGCGGCTACTGCGGCGCTGTCCAGGTGCAGGAACTCCGGGATGACGAACTCCCCCCCGTGGCGCGGCAGCGCATGGGATTGGATCCAATGATGGATCCCAATCAGCCCTCCTACCCCCAGCAGAGCAGTGGTGGCATGGGCGGAGTCGGCGGCCTCCTGACGGGCATGATGATCGGCAACATGATGGGTGGGAATCGCCATCACCACAACGATGACCATTGGGGCAGTGGCGGAAGTTCTTCCGATGGCGGCTGGGGTGACTCCGGGGGAGGCGATTCCGGCGGCGACGGCGGCTGGGGCGACTCGGGTGGAGACGACTTTGGAGGCGGCGATTCCGGGGGCGATTCGGGAGACTGGTCCTGAATCCCTTGCTTTCCCACGCCCTGGAGACCACCGCTCTCCCGGAGGAACTCTGGCCCGCACTGGAGGCCTTCGCCCGAAGTTTTGCCAAGCACCGGATCATCGAATCGGCCCAGACGGTGAAGCTCGTCTGGGAAGTCCAGGGGATCGGCTTTCGTCGGCGCTGGGAAGCGACCCTGGGATCGGTTCCCCTGGGCTGCCGTCTCAGCCTCCGGGTCCAAGCTCTCGGCCTCCTCGCTTGGCTGTTCAACCCGTTCTGCAGGCGCCGATGGCAGCGGGAATTGATGGATGGCGCACGAAGGCTGGCGAGGCAGGCGGGGCGCTGCTAGGGTGAACCCATGTCCACCCAGGAAGCGAGCCTAGACGGCATGCTGTGGCGGGTTTCGGCCCGGCTGGGGACTGCCGTGCGACGGGCTCTGGGGCGACTGGGCTCGATGAGCTGGATCCTCTATCAGTGTTTCTGGCACGGCTTGCGCCTTCGCTGGCACCAGATGGGGGTCATCTTCGATGTGGTCCGGATGCAGATCCGCTTCACCGCCCTGGAGGCGCTGGGGCTCACCTGCTTTGCGGCCTTCCTGATGGGTGGCATCACCCTTCTCCAGGTTTTCGGCCAACTCTCCGCCTTTGGTGCCGAGACCTACCTCAGTCGGCTCCTCGCGAGGCTGGTAATCCGGGAGCTGGGCCCCCTCATGGTGGCCATCATCCTCATCGGGCGCAGCGGCACGGCCATCGCCGCTGAAATGGCCACCATGAAGCTGAGTGGGGAAGTCGACAGCCTCTGGGCCTGTGGCATGAATCCCATCCAGTTCCTGTTGATCCCCAGGATCCTGGGCGGCATCATCTCAGCCTTCACCCTGATCGTCCTGTTCGGCGCAGTGGCTCTTTTGGGAGGTTTCTTCCTGGCCTGGCTGAGCCTACCCCTGAGCTGGCGAGCCTTTCTCGACAGCCTGGGGGAGGTGATCGGCTCCCGGGAGCTGGCCATCACGGCCCTCAAGTCCCTGGTGTTCGGCATTTTCATCCCCCTCATCTGCGCCTATTGTGGCCTTCGGGTCCAGGCCAGCACCACCGAGATCCCCCAGGCGGTCACCCGGGCGGCGGTCTACTCCCTGGTGGTGGTGCTTCTGGGGGGCGCCCTCGTGTCGGTGATGCTCTATGCCTAGCCCTATCCTGGAGCTGGAGGGCGTCACCCTGCATTCGCCCGAGGGGAATCTGGTCTTGGAAGACACCCACTGGCGCCTTCCCGTCGGAACGAAGTGCCTTGTGCGGACTTCATTTCCCCATGAAAGCTCCGCCTTTTTCCGGCTTTGCGCCGGACTGCTCAATCCCCAGCTGGGGGAGGTGCGTCTGGGTGGTGAGCCCCTGTCCCCCTACCACTTCACCCATGCTTTCCTGAGCCGGGGAGCCCTGGCCTGGGTGCCGTCCGGCGGCGGCCTGCTCGTGAACCAGAACCTCCTGGCCAATGTCGCCCTGCCCCTGCGTTTCGTACGGGGGATGTCCAAAGGCCAGGCCGGGGATCGTGCCATGGACTGGCTGGCCCAGGTAGGCCTGGACAAGCTTTCGGAACGCCGTCCCCATTCCCTTACCCCCCAGGAGCGCTGGTTGGGGGCCCTGGCCCGCTCCGCCGCCTTCGGTGCCGAACTCTGGCTGGTGGACGCACCCCAGGGAGGCCTGAGCCCCGCCCTTCAACAACGGGCTCAAGCCCTCATGGCTCCCTTCCTGGAGGACCCCTTTGTCACGATGCTGGTGGCGGAGGATGGTCGCTGGCTAGCCCAGCCCCTCCCGACCTGGCTAAAGATCGAAGCAGGACATCTCACCGGTGGGAGCACCCCATGAAGATCGAACGGGACGACGCCAAAATCGGAATCATGGTGCTGGTAGCCCTCGCCCTTTTCGGTGGCCTGCTCATGTACCAGAGCGTCGCGGCCTTGGCTGCCCGGGAGCAGCGCCTCCGGGTGCGCATGGCCAGCGCCTCGGATGTGGTCGTGGGGACCGAAGTCCAGCTGCAGGGCCTACGGGTGGGACAGGTCAATCGCATCGAACTGGAACGCCATGGTGTGGAGTACACCTTCGTGGCGACCCTTGGGGTTCAAAAGAACCTGCTGCTCTGGAAGGGCACCCGCGCAGTCATAACTTCAAAAATAGTAGGTGGTTCCTTCCTGGAACTCCAGCTCCCTCAAATCAATCAGCGCCAGTCACCCCTGGACCCCCAGGACATGCTGGAGGCCACCCGCTCGGCCTCCCTGGGTTCCCTCATGGAGGAGATCCAGGGCTTCGTGCATAACCTGAACGAAGGGCTTTCCGAACTGCGGACCCAGCTGCACAGGAAGGGGGCCGGCGTCATCCTGGAGCACCCGGCAGTGAACCGCACCCTGGAAAACCTGGATAGCACCCTGGCGGAGTACCGAACCCTGGCCAGGGATGGCCAGGCCCTGGCCCGTCATGGAGACACCACCCTGAAGACCGCCGATCAGGACCTGGAGAGCGCCCAGCGGAGCCTGGCCGTGGTCCAGGCCCTGCTGGAAAGGCGATCCAGCGAATTGGACAGCATTGTGGTCAACCTGGACAAGAGCCTCCAGGAATTGCGTTCCCTGAGCGCTGATACCGGAAAGCTCATAAAGAACAGCGGCCCCGAGGCTGAGGCCGCCATCCGGACCCTTCATCGCGACCTCAAGGCAGCAGAGGAGCTCCTGGAGATCCTCAAGGCCAAGCCCAGTCGGGTGCTCTGGGGAACCCCCTCGGCCAAGGAGCAGGAGAAGGCCCGGAAGAAAGTCGAGGCCCGGGAAAAACCCTGAACGCGCGGATAGTTCCCCCTGGGCCTTCAGGAAGCATTCCGTAGATCGAAGAGGTGGTAGCCCCACGCTACACGGTTACCCGCGTCCCAATAGATTCATAGGGCCCCTGGGCGAGCGATTTGGGGTCGGTGATCAGCACTTCCCTTCCCCCCTGGCGGAGGAAACGCAGGGCCGCCTCGATCTTCGGCCCCATGGACCCCGGAGGGAACTGCCCCTCGGCCTGGTATCTCTCGGCCTCTGCAATGCTCAGATGGTCCAGCCAACGCTGGGTGGGCCGTCCGAAGTCCAGGGCCACCTTGGGCACCCCCGTGAGGATCACATAGGTCTCTGCCTTCAGCCGCTCCGCCAGCAAGGCTGAGAGGCGGTCCTTGTCGATGACGGCCTCCACGCCCTCCAACTGGCCACAGGGATCCTCGACCACGGGGATGCCCCCTCCCCCACCGGCAATTACACAATGACCCTCGGCCAGGAGGTGACGAATGGCATCCATCTGGACAATGGAAATGGGACGGGGCGAGGGCACCACCTTCCGCCAGCCCCGCCCCGCATCCTCGACCATTCGCCAGCCCTTCTGGCGCATGAGCTGACGGGCCCTCAATTCGGCATAGAAGGGTCCCACGGGCTTGGTGGGATGCTGGAAGGCGGGATCCTCGGCATCGACGATGACCTCCGTCAGCACCGTCGTTACCGGAACCCTGAGCCCCATGGATCTCAGGCGGTTCAACAACTCCCGCTCCAGCATGTATCCCATGGAGCCCTGGGTCATGGCATCGGCGATATCCAGGGCGTAGGGGGGGATGCGACCCGCCGCCGCGTCCTGCTGGACCAGAAGGTTCCCGACCTGCGGGCCGTTGCCGTGGACCACACAGAGGGCGTGCCCCGCCTGGATGATGCGGGCGAACATGAGGGCGCACTCCCGGGCATGGGCGAGTTGCTCCGACGGAAGGCCCGCCTCCCGCTCCGGGATCAGGGCGTTCCCTCCAATGGCAACCAGGGCGATGGGCATGGGGGCCTCGACTGTTCGATGAGATGCCGCAATCAGGTGATCGGTTGCTCCTGCACGTAGGCTTTAACCCCGGCGATGAAGAGCGGGAGCGCGGGATTGGGATTATCCCGCTTCCAGGCCACCACAAGATCGGTGCAGGAACTCTCGTCGGCAAAGGGAACAAAGCGCAGGCGTTCACTGGCACCCTGGGCCACATGGCCCGCCAGGACACAGATTCCCAGGCCCGATTCCACCATGGCGAGGGTGGTTTCCAGGTGTTCCGGTTCAGCCACAACCCTTGGCAGGAAGCCGGCCTTGGCACAGAGCCCCGAGAACCATTCGGACCCTGCAGGGGCATCGATCCGCGAGGGGAGCACAAAGGGCTCACGGGCCAATCGGGCGAAATCGATGCAGGATTCGGACGCCAGGGGGTGATCTGCCGGCATGACCACCATCATCCGGTCCGTACAGACGCTTTCCCAGGCCAGATCGGGAAAGTGCTCCAGCCCCATGGAAAGGGTGAAGCCGAGATCCAGGCGACCCTTGTGGAGGTGCTCGTTCACGAGCCGCCAGCTCAGGCGCTGCACCTCCAGTTCCACACCGGGATGATCGCGATGGAAGCGTCGGGTAAGGAGGGGAAATATCTTCTGCGTCGGTGTCCCGAGCATGCCCAGCCTGAGCTTGCCCACCATCCCCCCGTCCAGCTCCCGCACCTTGCGAAGCGCCTCTTCCATCCGGGATTGGATGGCGTAGGCCTCGTTGAGCATCAAAACCCCCGCTGGAGTAAGACGGACGGAACGGCGGTTCCGGGAGAAAAGCTGGCGGCCAAGCTCTTCTTCGAAATCGGCTACATGGCGGCTGACCGTGGATTGACTGATGCAGAGAGCATCCGCTGCGGCGGTGAAACTCAGGCGCTCGGCCACCGCGACAAAGTAGCGCAACTTGCTGAAATCCATGGGGGGCCCGAAGAGAGAAAGGAAGTGTAGAACTCCGCTCCCATTCTATGCACATTCTGCATAAGTCAAACCCAATTAATGAATTTTACACAACTTAGATTGCAATCTAGATTATTCCATATTGAAAGCCCCTTCAGAGGAGAGAACGTATGAATACCGGTATGCAACGCTTCGGGGAATGCTTGAATCGCATCAAGACCGCCGTGGAGCTGGGCACCCCCGACCGCCCCCCCGTTGTCCTCCAGATGAGCGCCTTCGCCGCCCGACACATGGGTGTCAAGCTCGCGGACTTCTGTGCCTCGCCCGCCCTCTCCAACGAGACCATCATCAAGTCCGCCCAGGCCCTCGGCGGTGTGGACGGCGTCACCCTGATGATGATGAATCCCAAGGTCCTCAGCATGGAGAGCCTC
>JAFNAB010000139.1 GCA_017859955.1 Holophagaceae bacterium | reverse complement strand
GGCCAAGCTCCCGGAAGGTCTCACGGGCACCGGATTGGCCGCCGCCCTGCGTCCCCAGGGAATCCTGGTGCGCACCTGCGCCAACTGGGCGGGCCTGGGGGATGGCTACGTGCGATTGGCCCTGAAGGGAGCTGCGGACCAGGAACGGCTTTTGGGAACCCTGCAGCCCCTTGCATGCAAATAACCACCATCTCCACCATTGTCAAGCTAGCAAAAACCACGCATGGCGGCACCTAGCTCTCTGGGAATGACATCTGACACAATGGTTGTCCACTCAACCATCGGGGCCCTGCCCCATCCCAGGAGTATTAATGTTCAAGAACAAGCTCATCACCGCCTGCAGCCTCCTTGCACTATCCGTGGCCAGCCATGCCGCCGAGCCCACCCGAAAGATGGGCGACTGGTCCGGCACCCACTTCGGCATGAATTGGGGCGCTACCCAGACCAAGGCCGATTTCACCATGCAGACCTCCGGGGATTGGCTCACCGCCGAGGATTCCGCTGATGGTCCATGGATCGATGCCCAGGGCTCCCCTGAACTCAAGAGCAGGGGCTTTACCATGGGCGTCCAAATCGGCCGCGACTGGCAAAAGGGCAAGCTTGTCTACGGAATCGAGGGCGACATTGCCTATAACGACAGCCAGAAATCCCGGGAGACCGGCTATCTGGAGTCGTTCACTGGCGCTCCCATCGCCTTCGTCTCTTCCACCCGCTCAACCTGGTCCGCGGCCATCAAGCCCAGGGTCGGACTGGCCCTAGGCCCCTGCCTTGTCTACGGCACGGTCGGTTTCGCCATGGCAGACCTCAAGTACCAGTCGGCTTACATCTATGAGGGCACCCCCAATGGCGTCATCAAGTCCCAGACCCTCCGGGGTCTGACCGCCGGAGCAGGGCTGGAAGTGGCCACCTCGGAATTCTGGGCCGCCAAGGCTGAACTGCTCTACACCAGCTATGGCAAGACGAAGAAGCACACGACCCCCCATGGTCCGCAGAAAGAGCGGAACATTGGGATTGGTGGGGCTCTTCCGCCAGACCACCGCCAGCTCGGCCCGGCAGTCCTCGTCCTCCAGGGGGACCTGATGGAGACGCGGGGAGCCGTTCTCCTCCACCACCTGCTGGGCGTGGACCGAAATCCCGACGCCGGCCTCCACCGCCATGAACAGGGTCGTGAAGCTCGGCAGGGACTGGACGATGCGCATGCTGAAGCCCCGTTTGCGGCAGAGCTTCTTCCGCCACTCCAGAGCCTGGGAGCCCAGGTCCGCATCCATGGCCACGAAGGCTTCGTCCCTGAGCTCCGCCAGGGAAAGGCTCTTCCGGGAGGCCAGGGGATGGTCCGGACGCATGACCACCACCGAGTGGTCATGGAACAGGGTATGGCTCTCCAGGTGGGGTGGGCAGGCCCCCTCAAAGAGCATCGTGAAGCCCAGGTCGACGGCCCCACTCTCAAGGGCCTCGTACATGCTGCCCATGGTGTGCTGGGACAGCCTCACCTCGACCCGGGGGAAGTGCCGGGAGAAGGCGTCCAGCCATCCGGGGAGCAGCTTCTTCTCGAACCCTCCCAGGACCCCTATGGCGAGGTGCCCGGCGCTCTCGGTACCCAGGAGGCGGGTCTTGAGGAGGACCTCTTCGTACTCGCCCATCATGTTCCGGATGGCCTGATGATAGTAGAGGCCGGCCTCCGTCAGCTTGAGCCCTCGGGAATTGCGCTGGAATAGCTGCACACCGACGATTTCTTCCAGCGCGGCGACCTGGTAGCTGACCCCGGACTGGGTCATGAAGAGGTCCGCAGCGGCCCGGGTGAAATTCAGCCGGTCTGCCGCAGCCAGGAAGCAACGAAGCTGACGAATATCCATGGCACCCCTGAAGACCCCTACAGTCTGGCAGCTTGCTGGTCCTCTTCGGAAGAATCCCACACCAGGCGGTCCCGCCCCCCATGCTTGGCCGCGTAGAGCAGCTGATCCGCCCGGTTGATGGCCTCCGGGAGGGACTCCCGGGTGCGCCAAAGCACCACCCCTCCGCTCAAGGTGATGGCCAGGCCAGTCTCAGCCTTCTGGGCCTCGGCGGCCCCCACCCTCAGTCGTTCCGCCACCGCCTCAATGCTGGCCGGGTCCTCCACCTCGAAAACCAGGGCAAACTCCTCCCCTCCCCAGCGACAGAGCGCATCGTATTCGCGCATCTGGGCCCGGAAGGCCCGGCCGAGGGCGCCCAGCAGGAGGTCACCCGTCTCATGCCCCTGCTCGTCATTCACCTTCTTGAAGAAATCAGCATCGAACAGGGCCACCGCGAGGCAGCTGCCCTGCCGGAAGGTATGGGCCCGCATCGCCGGCGCCCGATCAAACAGCCCGCGCCGATTCAGGGCGCGGGTCAACGGATCGTGATGCATGAGCAGGGTCACCACCTTCAGGGCGCGACGAAGGCGCCAGGCGACCATGAGCAGACCGGAGAGCAGCGCGCACAGGAACCAGACCGGGGCGCTGCGCAGGGCAGCGTTCAGATAGAGTTCGGCGGGACGGATCCGATGGAGCAGCCGCAACTGGTCCGCACTGATTTCCCGGGCCAGCCACTCGTGGCCCCCCGAATCCATCCAGAAATCCTGGAGGGTGGGCGGAACAGCAACGCGATCATCCGCGATGGACTCTCCACTGCGGGCCAGGATCCTTCCATTTTCATCCACCAACAGGGTCTCGCCTGGGATCCCCCGCCCGGTGCCGGTCAGGCGTTTCAGTCGCTGGACACTAAGGTCCATGGAGATGACGCCCAGGAACTGGCCATTCACAACCGCTGGCGAAGAGATGGTGATCATGCGTCCCTTCCCCGCAGCGTCTTCATAGGCTTCGGAAATCACCTGCTTCCCCAAGGGGTTGTGTTCCGGAGTCGCCGCAGTCCAGCAAGGCAGGGCATAGAGTCTTTCAGAAAACCGGAAGTCCGACAGGAGGATCTTGGGGGCCAGGTAGCGGAAACGCCGCGCAGAGGTGTAATAGATCCAGCTCACATCGCGATAGCAGCCGAGAATGGAGCGGATCTGCGGATCCAGGGCCAGGGCCGCCGCAAGTTCCCGCCGCACCGGAGGGGAAAGGGGCAGATTCCCCAGTCCGGTGGCGCTCCCTGAGATCCCGCCCTCCTGGTCCTCGATTTCAAGCCCGGAAAGGGACCATACCCCCAATTCGTCATGGCGGCGCAATTTGTCGAAATGCACCTCGGGGGCCAAGGAATACTGGTGACGGAAGGTGCGTTCCAGGGAGTCCACGTTCTGCTGCATGGAGCCGATGTAGTAGCGGATGACATTCGATCGGTGCTGGAAGGTGCCCTCGACCTCCCCCCGTACCGCATTCAGCGCATGGAAGTAAAAGGCGACGGACACGACCACAGCGGCAAGCACGGTATACACAGCGGCTTGGCCCCAGGCCCTGATCTTCGTTCTTACCATTCACAACCTTTCTCAACCCATCCTATATGAATATGGTTCGACACAGGCATTTATAGGCATAACACCCTTCCCTGCCCCATAACAGAACCATCAAAACGACTCAGAGCTCCCCCAGGGATTTCCCTCTTCAGCCTGTGACGGAGCTCCCCTTAGAATCAGGCTTTACGGGGAGCAGAGCATGACCATGACCGCAGAGGAACGCCTCCTTGCCAGCATCGCGCTCCAACCCGTGGATCGGGTCGTCTGCGCGCCGATCATCGAGCAGTACGCGGGCCAGTTCGCGGGCATGAGCAACCGGGATTTCATGTGGGATTGGGAGAAGTCCCAGGCCGCCATCCATAAAGTCTGGGAGGCCTTCCCGGTCTGGGACTGCAACGCCATCATGCTCCACGGGCGCTATGCCCCCGTGGGCCAGAAGTGCGGCCCGGGCCAGCTCAAGATGCCCGGCACCGAGCTGGGGGACAACGAGCAGTACCAGATCCACGAATACGAGGTCATGAGCCGGGACGAGTACAGCATCGTCCGCGAAAAGGGCTTCATGGAGTACCGCCTCACCTTCCTGGAACGGGTCCACGGTGCCAGTCGGGAGGAGGTCCTGGCGGCTCAGAAAGAGTCGGCCCGGCTTCGGCTGGACGAGATCCAGCGCAGCGAAGCCCGGGGGCAGAGCCTCATGTGGGGAGCCATCCTGGGGGTGGTTCCCTTCGATGCCTATTCGATCATGCGATCCATGACCGCCTTCTACAAAGACGTCTTCCAGTTGGGAGAGCAACTGGAGGATGTGCTCTGGGCCGCCAACGAGGCCGTGATCGCAGGCTGCGAGGCGGCGGTGAAGGCCACCGGCAACAACCGGGTCTTCATCGGCGGGGTGCGGGGCGCCGGGGAGTTCATCTCCCTGCGCCAGTTCAAGCGCTTCGTGTGGCCCCAGCTCAAGGTCATGGTGGAGAGACTGGCCGAAAAAGACATCGTCCCGGTCCTGCACTTCGACGCCGACTGGACCCTGAACCTGGAGTTCTTCCTGGAACTGCCCAAGGGGAAGTTCGTCCTGGAGTTGGACAGTGCGACCGACATCTTCAAGGCCCACGACATTCTCAAGGGGCACTGCGCCATCAAGGGGGATGTGCCCCCGGCCCTCTTCACCTCCGGCTCCGCCAGCGAACTGGAAGCCTATGCGCAGAAGCTCCTGGGCACCTTCAAGAATGGTGAGGGCCTGATCTACTCCTCAGGCTGCAACCTCCCCATGAACGCCAAACTCCCCAACGTGAAAGCCTTCTTCGAAGCGGTGGAGAAATACGGACGATTCGACTGAGGGAGGGCGCAGGGGGCACCCGAGCCCGCGCTAGACTCTTTGACCAGGGGGTTCCATGAGCAAGGCTGAAATCGCACCGGGGGTCTGTGGGTTCCACACCGTGGTGGAGGTGGTCTCGGAGGGACGGCTCTGCAACGTATCCATCCAGAGCGAGTGCAAGGCCATCCAGAAGATCGGCGAGGAACTGGGCCCCCTGGATCCCATGAAGGAGATCTCCTCCCGCCGGGGAACGCCCCGCTGCCTGGAGCTGGGCCTACAGCACTGCTTCCACGCCGCCTGCCCCGTTCCCGTGGGAATCATCAAGGCCATCGAGGTGGAGAAGAAGCTGGCCCTGCCGGTGGATGTCAGCATCCGACTCGGTTGAAGCCCTGAAGAAACAAGGGCAGAAGGGGATTGGCCCCCTCGGCCTTCCAGGCCACCACGAACTCGATGTCCATGCCGTCGTCCTCCAGCTCCACGTACCGAAGCCTGGCGTTGCCGTGCTCCTCGATGGTCCGTCGGGGCTGGATGGCAATGCCACTCCCCATGCTGATGGCCAGGAACATGGAGGGGAAATCCGGAGAGAAATCCGTCAGGTCGTAGTCCAGCCCATGCTTCTCGCAGAGGGCACGGTGCCACTCGACCCCAGGCCCGGCGATGGCCGGGGTGATGCTCAGAAGGGGCTGTCCCTTGAGCTCCGAAAGCTTCAGTTTCTTCCGGTTGGCGAAGGGATGGTCCACGGACATGGCCGCCATCATGCGATCCCGCAGAATCAGCTGAGTCTGGATGTCCGGAGAGCATGCGTGGTCGAAGATCAGAGCGAAACCGCAGTCGATCTCCCCCGCACGGATGGCGTCGAACATGTGGGCCAGGGTCACATGCACGGTCTTGACCCGGGCCCCGGGGCGCACCACGGAGAACTCCCGGATGAGCCCAGGGAGCATCTGCATGAACACCACCCCCAGGAAGCCGATGGTCAGGCTTCCACCATCACCCGCCCCGAGGTTCTGGGCCTGGAGAAGGACGCGGTGGTAGTCGGCCACGAGGCCCCGGACCCGCTCGAAGAAGGCTTCTCCGAATTCGGTAAGGCTGATGGAGCGGGCCGCGCGGTGGAAGAGCTTCCGGTGGAGGGACTTCTCCAGAGAAGCGATCTGGTAGCTGATGCCGGATTGGGTCCGGAAGATGTCCTCACCGGCCTTGGTGAAGTTCTGCCGGTGGACCACCGCGAGAAAGCATTGGAGCTGACGGATATCCGGGAAGGCCTCCAGCTCGCGCCCCCCCTCGACTTCCTCCCCTGGGACGGCACGACAGGTCGCCACCACGCCTTCATACTCTGCACAAAGCCGCTGGAGGTTGGTCAGAAAGTAGTGCCCGGCGGCCGTGAGCTGAATGACCCGGGCCCCCCTGAGAAAGAGTTTCAAACCAAGGGCCTGTTCCAGAGAACTCACCTGATAGCTGATGCCGGGCTGGGTCATCCCAAGCCGCTTCGCTGCTTTGGTAAAGCTCAATAGCCCAGCCACAGACAGAAAACAGCGTAGCTGACGTAAATCCACCCAAAATCCTTCCGAGACGATTCCTTATATTGCACCAAAACCCAACCATCGAGTTCCTTTACTCGCCCCCTCGCATTGATAAGCGGGTAACGCTCCCCGACAACCGCCGAATGTCGTTTTTTGGGGGGCGGAAATGCGCTTTCTCATCGCCAATGCACAAATCCCCACCCCCCAAGCCATCAGCCCCTTCAACTCCATGCATCAAAGTCTCAAATCATCAGACCCAGAATCGTAAAAAAACGTTCTATTCCACCTTCTCGACCAACACCTCCCGGATGAGCCCCATCACGGATTCCACGGTGGCCCCGTGGAGCACGATGTCATCGACCTTGACCGTCGGGCCACGATCACAGGCCTCCATGCAGAAGGTGGCCCTGACATCGAAGCGCTCGCCCAGATCCTCCTCCTCGACGCAGGCCATGACCTTCTTCAGAAGGACTTCAGCCCCGCGAAGATGGCAGGCCGTGCCCACGCAGAAACTGACAGGAATCTTGGGCACCCCGGTCACTTCACTGAGTGAGATCCCTTCCCCCTGGATGCGCCTGCGGCTCTGATAGTGAGTGTGCAGCAGATGGTGGGCCTGGTGACTGTTGGGCGTCTCGAGACGCTCCGAGTAGATCTCCTTGACGTAGTGGTTCTCCTGGGGGCAATGCAGGTCCAGGGCCGCATCCACCCGGCGGATGGCCTGGGTGCGCTGGCCGCGGACCTTGTCCGAATGGGTGACGGGCTGGCCCGCCCCCCCGATGCAGCCTCCGGGGCAGGCCATGACCTCCACGAAATCCAGGTCGCTTTCACCGGCCTGGATCTCCTTCACCAGCCGCTGGGCCTCGGCCAGGCCGTAGACCACGCCGATGCGGACCGGGCCCAGCCTGGTCGGAAGCTCCAGGGTGCGACGGCTGCGATCGGAACGCAGTTCCCGGATGGCGGGGCTCTCCTCCCCGAGCTGGCCCGCAACATAGCGCACCACCGCCTCACTCACGCCCCCGGAGTTGGCAAAGATGACGCCCGCGCCGGTCTTGAAGCCGAAGGGCATATCCAGGCTTTCCACCGGGAGTTCCTCGAAGACAAGACCCGCATCCTGAATCATCCTGGCCAGTTCCTGGGTAGTGATGACCAGATCCGTATCTGGCGCACCAACCTGTCCCAGTTCAGGCCGGGTGGCCTCGAACTTCTTGGCGGTGCAGGGCATCACCGAGACCACAACGAGGTCTTCCCGCTTGACCCCCAGCTTCCCGGGCAGGATCTCCTTGGCCAGACTGCCGAACATGGCCTGGGGGCTGCGGCAGGAGGAGAGGTTGTCCAGGATCTCCGGCAGATCGTGTTCCACCAGCTTGACCCAGGCCGGGCAGCAGCTGGTGAAGAGGGGCAGCTTGCCGCCCTTCTCCTTGCGCTGCAGGAACTCCGTCGCTTCTTCCCAGATGGTGAGATCGGCGGTGAAAGAGGTGTCGTAGACCTTGTGGAAACCGAGACGGCGGAGGGCCGAGACGATACGCCCCATGGTGCTGAAGGTATCGTTGGGGAGGCCGAAGGCTTCGCCGATGGCGGAGCGCACGGCGGGAGCCACCTGCACGATCACGGTCTTGGCAGGATCCCCCAGGGCAGCGAAGACCTGCTCGATATCGGATTTGACCGTAATGGCCCCGACGGGGCAGACGGCGGCGCACTGGCCGCAGTTGACGCAATCCACCTCGGCGATGCCCTTATTGAAGGCAGGCGCCACCGTGGCCTCCGAGCCGCGGTGGGTGAAGCCGATGGCGCCGATTCCCTGGATCTCGTCACAGAAACGCACACAATCGCCGCACAGGATGCACTTGGAGGGATCCCGCAGGATGCTGGGGGAGCTGGTGTCCAGTGGACGCTCGGGAATGGGGGCCTTGAAGCGGATCTTGGTGACGCCCAGGCGTTCCGCCAGGCTCTGGAGCTTGCAGGAGCCACTCTTGCCGCAGGTCGGGCAGTCGTGATTGCCGCTGGCCAGCAGCAGTTCGATGTTCATCTTCCGCAACTCCCGGACCTGGGGGGTCTGGGTGCGGAGCTTCATGCCGGGCTCCGGGGCCGTGGAGCAGGCGGCCACCAGGCCGCGCCCCTCCACCTCCACCATGCAGAGGCGACAGGCGCCGTAAACCGAGAGTTCGCTGTGGTAGCAGAAGGTGGGGAGTTCAATGTGGGCCTTGCGGATGACCTCCAGGATGTTCTTTTCGTCCTGGATGTCGACCTGGAGGCCATCGATGGTCAGGTTCATTTCAGCAGTCATGGGTAGTTCCTCAGATCCCGGAAATCGCGTTGAACTTGCAGGCTTCGACACAGACGCCGCAGCGGATGCACTTGGAGGCGTCAATGGTGTGGAGGGCTTTGCGCTCGCCTTCGATGGCGCCGACGGGGCACTTGCGGGCGCAGAGCGTGCATCCTTTGCAGCGGTCCGCCTTGATCTCCGGCGTGACCAGGGCCTTGCACTCCCGGCTGGGGCACACCTTGCGGTGGACATGGGCTTCGTACTCCGC
>JAFNAB010000138.1 GCA_017859955.1 Holophagaceae bacterium | reverse complement strand
GGCCAGGGCCCAGTCGAAGGACTTCCGCACCGCCGCGAGGTCATTGGGATCCAGGAGCAGCACGTTTTTGAAGCCCAGGGCCCGCACCACGGCCTCCAGATCCACCTCGGTGGTCTCCAGCCCCTGCAGGGTGTAGCCCGAGGCCGGGTTCTCCTGGTGGCCCGTCATGCCGGTAATGCGGTTGTCCAGGATGACGTTGATGCTGTTGCTGCGGTTATAGGCCACATTGATGAGCGAGTTGATGCCCGTGTGCAGGAAGGTGGAGTCCCCCAGCACTGAGACGACCCGCTTCCGGGCCGCGCCCTCCAGCCGGTTGAAGACCTGCTGGGCGCCGTGCCCCATGCTCATGCTGCCGCCCATGCAGCAGCTCCAGTCCACAGCGTTGTAAGGCTCGGCGAAGGCCAGGCCATAGCAGCCGATATCTCCGGAGATGACCACATTCTTGAGCTTGCCCAGCTCATAGAAGAAGCCACGGTGGGGACACCCGGCACAGAGCGTCGGGGGACGGCCCACCACCTTGCTGCCATCGGTCTCGATGGTGTCCAGGCCCTTGCCATCGACGGCCCGGCGGATCACATCGGGGGTCATCTCCCCGGTGTAGGGGAAGAGGTTCTTGCCGAAGCACTCGAAGCCCAGGAGACGCACCTGTTCCTCGATGTATGGGTCGTTCTCCTCGATGACGTAGATCTTCTTGACCCTGGCGCAGAAGTCCTTGATCTTGCCCGCGGGCAAAGGGTAGGTGAAGCCGAGCTTCAGATAGGACGCGGAGTCCCCGAAGACCTCCTTGGCAAAGCTGAAGCAGGCGCCGGAGGCGATCACACCGATCTCGTCGCTGTTCATCTCAGCGAAGTTGAGGGGGGTGTTCTCAGAGTAGATCTTGAGCTTCTCGGTGCGCTCCTCGACCCGGACCCGCATGGCGCCGGTGAAGGCGGGCACGGGGATGGTCTTGCGGATGTTGCGCACGTACGGCTTGTTGGCGACTTCCACCCGCTCGCCACATTCCACGATGCCCTTGGAGTGGCAGACCCGTGTGGTCATGCGGAAGAGGACCGGCGTGTCGTAGGCCTCGCTGAGCTCCAGGGCCACCTTCACCATATCCAGGGACTCCTGGGCCGTGGCGGGCTCCACCATGGGGATCTTGGCGTGCTTGGCAAAGTTGCGGTTGTCCTGCTCGTTCTGGGAGGAGTGCATGCCGGGCTCGTCGGCGCTGACCACCACCAGCCCTCCGCTGACCCCCAGGTAGGAGAGGGTGAAGAGGGGATCGGCGGCCACGTTGAGCCCCACGTGCTTCATGGCGCAGAGGGCGCGGGCCCCGGCGAAGGAAGCCCCGATGGTGGCCTCCAGGGCCACCTTCTCGTTGGTGCCCCACTCCGCCAGCACATCCCCCTTGTAGAGCGCCAGGTTCTCCAGGATCTCCGTGCTGGGGGTCCCAGGGTAGGCGGAGGCGAAGGTCACGCCCGCTTCCCAGGCCCCACGGGCCACCGCTTCGTCACCGGTCAAGAGCTTCTTCATGGCGGGGTTCTCCGATTAATCATAAATACACAGTTCCGCCAAGGCGAAGCCATCGGCGATCCGGGTTCCGGCCGTCCACCAGGACCCACCCAGAGCCCCGCCGCACGGCAGATTCGATTCTAGGAGCAGACCCGCCCCGCCCCGAAACGGGAAATCCCGGGGACTGTTCCGGGAAAATCCGGTGGCTGGGGAGTCAGCCGGGGACAGAGGGCATAGGGATGAAAAGCAGAATTGCCGGGGATGAACGGGGATGGACGGGGATACCAATGCCTGGGGAAGGCTTGATACGCCTTCGCAGACAAAAGCATAAATTCCACCACAAGGCACCAAGGGCACCAAGGTTCACGAAGAAAAGCCTGATGCGTAGACCAGGACACTCGGGCCTGGTTCCGGGAGGGGCAGGCGGCCAGAGTGTCCAGCCAGTGGCACGCGGTGGTGGAAGTCGTTTTGCCCTTTAGTTTCTCGATCGCGAATCGGTATCAGTAAAACCCGCGGCCCTCTAGGGCACCAGACCTACTCGCCCCGATAAACCCAGCACGTCCTTATCCCCGTTTATCCCCGTCCATCCCCGGCCATTAGGCTTTTTCACGGGTGTCCCAGCATTGCCTCCACCAGCTCCTCCGGGCTCCGGCCCAGGGGGAGCACCATAGGCAGGCGGCTCCAGGCCTCGATGCGGCTGCGCCAGCGGGCCATGAAGGTGGCCCTTGCCTGGGCCAGGGGGCGGTGGGGATCCCCGGCCACCCGATCCCAGGCCCTGAGGGGGCTCTCCGCCAGCCAGAGACAGGCGAAGCCCGAGGCCAGCCCAACGGCCCGGTTCTCCTCCCGCTGCCAGGCCCCGGCCCCCAGGCAAAGGACGCAAGGGGTCTGCAGGGCTTCCGTCATGTGACGGGTCTCCAGATCCCGGAAGCTCTGCTCGCCTGCGTAGGCGAAGATATCGGGGATGCTGGTGCCCGCGCGCTCCTCGATGAGATCGTCCAGGTCCACCAGGGGAAGCCCCAGGCGGGGCGCCAGGGCCTTGGCCAGGGTGCTCTTGCCGCCGCCGCTGCCCCCCACCAGGACCACGCCCTGCCCCGGACGGACCGGGGCCCGCTGCCGCCAGCGCAGGCGCTGGGCCTCCCAGAGGAGCCCCGCCGGATCGGAGGCCTTCCAGACCTCGCCGACCATGGCCAGACTCTCGGCCCCGGCTTCGAAACAGGCCTGGGCATCCGCAAGGGTCAGGCCCCCGATGGCGATGGGGGCCACCCCCCGCCCGCGCAGCAGGGCGCAGCCCTTCCGCAGCCCTTCCAGGCCCATGGGCTCGGCGTGATCCCCCTTGGTGGCCGTGGCCCGGAAGGGCCCGCACCCGGCATGATCACAGGCGGGATCCACCTGCCCCCACTCCCCTTCGTCATGGGTGGAGGTGCCCAGGTGCAGCCCCGCCAGCCCCGGCAACTGCCGGGCCTCGGAAGGAGGAAGGTCATCCTGTCCCAGGTGCAGCCCCCAGGGGGCCAGCCCCTCCCGGGCCGCCAGCAGCGCCAGATCCGCCCGGTCATTGACCACGATCAGGGGCCAGCCCCCGTTGGCGGCGGACTCCGCCAGGGCCTGCCGAAGCTGGAGCCACTGGTCCTGGGCGTCCAGGGGCTTGCCCCGGAACTGGACCAGGGGAAAACCCAGGGCGCCCAGATGGCGGATCTGCTCCGCCAGGGGCATGGCCAGCCGGGCATCGGTGATGGGGTAGATCGGAGGGAGCGGCATCATGCGGAGAGGGCCTCGAACTGGAGTCTCACCAGCTTGGCATAGTGCCCGTCCCGCTCCAGCAGGGCATCGTGGTTGCCCCGCTCGATGAGGCGGCCCTGGTCCATCACCCAGATCTCATCGGCGTCCCGGATGGTGCTCAGGCGATGGGCAATGGTGAAGGTCGTGAGGCGGTGGCTCACCCGCTCGATGACGGTCTGGATCTTGTGCTCCGTCTCGCTGTCGATATTGGCTGTGGCCTCATCCAGGAGCAGGATCTCGGGGCGCCCGTAGAGCATGCGGGCGAAGGCCACGAGCTGGCGCTCACCGGCGGAGAGCTTCTGCCCCCGCTCCCCCACCTGGGTCTCCAGGCCCAGGGGCAGCCGCCCCACCAGGTCCTCCAGCTGGCTCTGTTCCAGCACCGAATGGAGCTTGGCCGCGTCCTTCTCCCGGCCCAGCAGGATGTTCTCCTCCAGGCTCCCGGAGAAGATGAAGACATCCTGGAGCACCAGCCCGAAGATCCCCCGGAGCTCCTTCAGCTTCAGCTCCCGCAGGTCCTGGCCGTCCAGGGTGATGCGCCCCTTCCCCACATCATAGAAACGCATCAGCAGGTTGATGAGGGTACTCTTCCCGGCGCCGGTATGGCCCACCACGGCCACCCGCTTGCCCCGGGGGATCACCCCCGAGAGGCCCTTCACCACCTCGCGGCCCCCCTCGTCGTAGGCGAAGCAGACCTCCTCCAGGCGCAGCTCGTGGCGGAAGGTGGGCACTCCGGCGTTCTCCACCTCCCGGATCTCGTCCTGGTTGTCCAGGAGCTTGAAGATGCGCTCGCTGCTGGCCATGGCGGTCTGCATGACGTTGTAGCGCTCCGCCAGCTCCCGGATGGGCCGGAAGAAGCGCCCGGACTGCTGGATGAAGGCCAGGAGCAGCCCCAGGGTCAGGGTCCCGGCCTGGAGCTTGTAGCCCGCAAAGAGGATCAGGGCCGCCAGGGTGGCGGTGGTGATGAACTCCACCACAGGAAAGAAGACCGCATAGGCGAAGATGGTGCGGATGAAGGCGTCCAGGTAGCTCCGGTTGAGCCCCGTAAAGGCCTCGCGGCTGCTGTCCTCCCGGGCATTGAGCTGCACCAGGCTGATGCCGCTGAGCTGCTCCTGCAGAAAGGCCTGGATGGCGGCGTAGCGCCCCTGGGTCTCCCGGAAGGCCTCCCCGGCCTGACGGCGGAAGATCTCCGTGGCCAGCAGCAGGAAGGGCATGATGCCCAGGGCGATGAGGGCCAGCCCCACGTGCTTGGAGAACATCCAGATGATGATAGCCAGCAGGGTCAGGGCATCCCCCACCACCGCCACGAAACCCGAGGAGAACATCTCGTTGAGGTTCTGCACATCCGTGGTCACCCGGGTCATGAGACGCCCCACGGGATTGTGGTGGAAGAAGTGGGTGGAGCGGCGCATGAGGTGTGCAAAGAGCTCCTGGCGCAGGTCCAGCATGGCCCGCTGCCCCACCCAGGACAGGAGGGCGTAGCGCCCCAGCTGCACAAAGAAGGCCAGCACCAGGGCCCCGATGAAGGCCCCCACCAGCGGACCCGAACCCCGGAGCGTCCCCGTGGCCAGGTGATGGTCCAGGAAGCGCAGGGTGAATTCCGAAGGCACGACCTCCAGGGCCGCCCCCGCCGCCATCAGGACCAGGAGCACCAGGAGGCCCAGCCAGTAAGGCTTGAGATAGGACACCAGCCGGAAGAGCAGCATGTGCCGCATGGGCTGCTCGTCCACCTGATCACTGTGAAAGAAGGTCTTGCTGGAATCCGCCATGGATACATTCTTTCACGGCTCCGCCCCGACCGCGGCCTTTGGATCAACCCCGGCAGCAAGGCTGTCGGCAAGTGCTAAACTTGTATCACTGAGGTGCCACATGCGGACCGTGATGAAGCCGGTGACGGAGATCAAGCGATACGCCACCGAGGTAATGGCAGAACTGCGGGAAACCCATGTGCCGGCGGCTATCACCGAGCATGGAGAGGTGGGCGCCTACTTGGTGGACCCTGAAACCTTTGAGGCCATGGCACAGCGCCTTGAAGTTCTCGAAGGGATCGCGATGGGCGAGATGGACGTTGCTGCCGGGCGGACGATCTCCCATGCCGACGCCAAAAAGCGGATGGCCTTGTGGTTCGCCTGAAGGTTCACTGGGCAGAGAGGGCGCTGGAACAACTTCGAGAGATCGGAGCCTACATCGCCTTGGAAGACCTTGAAGCGGCAAGGACGGTGGTGACGAAGGTTCAAGAGGCGGTTGACCGACTGGAGAGGTTTCCCGAGAGTGGCCGAACCGTTCCAGAGTTTTCCAGGCTACCCCAGCGTGAGGTTGTCGTCCCGCCATGCCGGATTTTCTACCGGGTAGAGGGGCACTCCATCTGGATTGTTTATGTGACCCGCTCCGAGCGGATCATCCGGCGATCGGATCTGACGAATTGACTCGCTGGAGGGGCGACATTTCTTCGCAATTGCGCCAGAAACCTGGTTTTCTTTCCTCCGCGATGCCAGCCTTCCCCGTCAGACCGATGCTTCCTGCTTCCTGCTTCTCATCGCTGTCCATCGCTGTTTATCGCTGGCTCAAGTTCTTTTACTTCGTCTTTGACTGCAAAAAATTCGGCACTGCCCCCCATCACCCCTCTAAAAAACGTTCAGCCAGCAATGGACTGAGATGGACAGCGGTAAAAGACAAAATCCATCGCGGCCGTTTCTGTGAACATTGACTCCCGACCGACCTTCTTTTCGACTCTTGGGGTCCAATGGAAAGTTCTGCGGAACGCACGCCCTATCATGGTGAATACTCTACCTATGACGGTGATTCTGCAACAATCAGCCGCATCCCCGTGCCGCAGAGCAGCTAGGCAACCAGGGCCATCACACCCTCCGAAAGTCAGGGCAGTCATCATTTTCGCTGATTCATCCCTAATGCTGCCTTTGCATCAACCCCGGCTCCGCAGAGGCCTGGCCCCCACCCGGTCCAGGGGACTGGCGACCCCCTGCCCGCCCCGATTCAGCACGTGGGTGTAGATCATCGTGGTCTCCACATGGCGGTGCCCCAACAGTTCCTGGATCGTGCGGATGTCATGCCCCGACTCCAGCAGATGGGTGGCGAAGCTGTGGCGCAGGACATGGGGTGAGATGGGTTTGGCCAGTTCAGCGGCCTTCGCCGCCACCCGCAGGGCCTTCTGCACGCTCTCGGCATGGAGATGGTGGCGACGGATGACGCCGGAGCGGGGATCCGCCGAGCGGAGCCTGGACGGAAAGACCCACTGCCAGCCCCAGGCCCGGGGCGCCGCCCTGAACTTCTCCCCCAGGGCATCCGGCAGGATCACCTCACCGAAGCCCTCCCGCAGGTCGGCCTCATGGAGTTCCCGCACCTTCCGCAGGTGCTCCTGGAGCGGCCGTACCAGAGCCTCCGGCAGCATGGTCACCCGGTCCTTCCCCCCCTTCCCGTCCCGCACCACAATCTCCCGCCGGTCGAAATCCAGATCCTTCACCCGCAGCCGCAGCCCCTCCATCAACCGCATCCCCGTGCCGTAAAGCAGCTGGGCAACCAGGGCCATCACCCCCTCCAACTGGTCGAAGATCTGGCACACCTCCCCGATGCTGAGCACCACCGGCAGGCGCGGCGCTGCCTTGGCCATCACCACCTCCGAAAGCCAGGGCAACTGCACCCCCAGCACCTGCCCGTACAGGAAGACCAGGGCCGCCTTGGCCTGATTCTGGGTCGAGGCCGAAACCCGCCGTTCCACCGCCAAGTGAGTCAGGAAGGCCTGCACCTCCGGCGCCCCCATCTCCCGGGGATGCCGCTTCCCATGGAAGAGGATGAAGCGCCGGGCCCAGTCCACATAGGCATCCTCCGTGCGCAGACTGTAGTGCCGCACCCGGATGCAGTCCCTCAACTGATCCAGCAGCCGCGGCTCCCCTTCCCGAGGCCCCCCAATCCGCGTTCCACCGGTCTGCCTAATCTCAGCCGCCATCGCACCTCCTCATGGTTCATAAGTTCGTCCATTGAGGTAAACTACGGATTACCCCCAAGCCAGCAAATCAAGGGATGACACATACTATCGCTTTTTTTTCGCCAGTCAAGCCCCCTCCCCCAGTTCGCCTAATTTCCCCAACAACGTACCGTCCCAATTTCCCCTTGCCCCCAGATTAGGCGTACTCAACACCCGTTGAAATGCGTCGTCCAATTATTGTTAGGCAGTAGGCTCTGCCCCTGCCATAACGAAGCTGAGTTGATTCTTTCTCTCGTCTTCCGGGGCTTGCCGCCCTTCAAGCAAAAGGGTCTCGAACTGGGGTTCCTCGGGCTCACTCCATTCCATTCGCCCCTCATCGCCGATTGGGTTACGCTCGTTTCATAGCTTTCCCGTTGTTCAGCAATCCGCTCAGCCATTCATCTCGCTCCACCTGGCCGCCTCAATACCTCCGGCCAACCCTCTTTCGTTCCGGTTCCAGCTCGGTCCACCGCTCCGCCCGCAGTTCCCCGCGCCAAGGCAAATGCTTTCCGTCTGCCTAACCGGTCGTTCAACCCGGACCCAACAGCCACGATCCACTACCCCACCGTATGACTTCTACTCCCTCTTCCCATTCCACTCGCTTACCGGCTGTAGGTCCGGTTAACTCTCTCCGTTAGGCGTGGTTTCTCCGTCTGACTTCAACACCCGTCAACAGGGCTTTTGCCAGCCTTCCAAGCCCCTTCGCTTTTCAAGCAAAGAGCCTCGACCAG
>JAFNAB010000137.1 GCA_017859955.1 Holophagaceae bacterium | reverse complement strand
GGACATCTTCAAGGCCAAGGATGTGCTGAGAGGGCACTGCGCCATCATGGGCGATGTGCACGCCTCCATGCTGAGCGTGGGGAGCCCGGATGAGGTGGATGCCTACGCCAGGAAACTGATCCAGTACGTGGGCAAGGATGGCGGTCTGATCTACTCCACGGGCTGCTGCATGCCCATGAACGCCAAACACGAGAATGTGAAGGCCTTCTTTGACGCCGTCGACAAATACGGCCGCTACAACTAGTGTGGCCCGGAATTACAGGGATCAATCCCAAGGCCGGCCATCCCGTCCGGGAGTGTCAATCTCTGCAGGTGATGATTGTTCGTGGCATCGCCCCCGGGTCGGTCCGGAGGGGGCTGGTTGGTTCAATCCTGGCCAAAGGTGAACGAATGGCAAAAGGTGATTAATGGTCATCCAATTAAATCACTTGAGTAAGGGCTCTTTCAAAAACGTACCTATATTCTTAGTTGACGCGTATTCACTTTTGTAGGATATTCAAAAACTGTAATCGTTCCAATCCGCCAAATCCAAGTCATCCGTCTGTTCCGGATAACCGTACCAGAGGTCAATCCGTCCTCTGGTGTCCAGGAGTCGTCATGTCGAACCATCCGTACTCCACCCGAGGGCCATGACGGCAGTCAGGCGTGTCCTGGTGCCCATCCGGAATCGGGCAACCTCCTTTCCCCGTCTGCAAATTCCAAATCAAGGTGAAGTGATGAAGACAAATGCTGAGTTGTTGAACGAGCGTCGCGAGCGGATCCGCAAGGCCGTGGCCCTAGAAAAGCCTGATCGGACCCCAGTGGTGCCCCTGATGGATGCCTTCTGTGCCAAGCACATGGGGGCCCCCATGTCCAAGTTCGCCAATAGCCTCATGTACTCCAACGAGGTGATGGTGGAGTCCATGAAGGCGCTTGGCGATCTGGATGGCTCCGATTCCGCCTTCGTGGCGGCGCCCCTCTTCCCCCTGGGCTTCATGACCCGGATCAAGATGCCCGGAAAGGAGTTGCCGGAAGGCATGCTCTGGCAGCTGGACGAGAAGGAGGTCATGACCCGCGAAGACTACGACACCATCTTGAGCAAGGGCTGGCCAGCCTTCGAGGATGACTACCTGAGGAACCGGATTGGCGTTCCCCTGGATGACGTTCTCGCGGAACTGGCGAACATCCCCCAGATGGTCCAGAAGATGGAGGATGCAGGCTATGTCGTCTACTCGCCCCTGGTGATCAACCTGGTGACCGAGAAGATCAGCGGTGGGCGCTCCATGCCGGGCTTCATGAAGGACCTCTATCAGTGCCCCGACAAGGTGGAAGCCGTCATCGACGTCATCCAGGAAGGCACCATCAACGAAATGCGCCAGGCCATCCGGGCCACCAAGTCCGAGTATGTGTTCATCTCCCCGGCCCGAGGGGCCAGCGAATTCTTCCGGCCCAAGCTCTGGGAGCGTTTCGTGTGGAAGTACCTCAAGCAGGTGGCAGACGCCATCATTGAGGAAGGGGCCGTGATCAACTTCCATATCGATTCGAACTGGGAGCGGGATCTGGAGTATTTCAAGAGCTTCCCCAAGGGCAAGTGCGTGTTCGAGACGGACGGCGTTACGGACATATACAAGATCAAGGAGGCGCTCGGGGACCGTATGTGCATCAAGGGTGACGTGCCCGCCGCCATGCTGGCTCTGGGTACCCCCGACCAGGTCTACAACTACTGCACCAAGCTGATCCGGGACATGGGGCCGGGCTTCATCCTGTCGAGCGGCTGCGCTCTGCCGGCCAACGCCAAGCTGGAGAACGTCAAGGCCATGATCGCTGCGGTTCACGGATAAGCCAAAGCCCTCTATGGGCTGAAGACCGCCAATGCCACCCCAACGCAGTCTCATTCGAGTTGAAAGGAGAAACATATGGAATCAACAAGTCGTGTCATCCACTCCGAGGACAAGCTGACTATAAAACAGTCGCTGTTCTTTGGCCTCCAGTCCCTGCTGGCCTGCAACCTCTTCCTGGGGCCGATCGTCATCATCGCCATCATGAAGCTGGATATCGGCGCCGCTGCTGGGCTCATCACGGCGACCTTCTTTGCTTGCGGTGTCGCCACGATCCTTCAATCCGGCTTCCTCCTCCGCTTCCAGGTCGTCCAGGGGATGACCTTCCTGATCATTGGTGCTGCGGTAGCCATCGGGATGAAAGCTGGCTGGCCGACCCTCATGGGGAGCTTTATTGTTGGCTCCATATTCCTGATGATCGTTGGCGTTACCGGCATATTCAGCAAGATCATCAAGTGGTTCGTGCCGGGTCTCGTGGCTGGCACCGTCATCACTGTCGTCGGCATCGCCTTGATGCCGATCACCTTCAACGCAATCCTGACGATCCCCGGCAAACCCTCCATCAACTTCCTGGAGGCCTTTGTCACCTTCGCGGCCTTTGTGCTCTTTATGCGTCTTGGCCACATCAAGAGCGCGGTGGGCAAGTACATCGGTCTCGGTTCAGTGATCTATGCCATCGTCGTTGGGACGGTCTTCGCAGGCTTCTTCGGCCACGTGGACTTCGGCCCTGTCGCCAAGGCTTCCTGGATCGCCATCCCCAAGCTCGCTCCCTATGGAATGCCCAAGTTTGACCTCAATACCTGTGTGGTCATGTGCATCCTTATGCTCCTCGTGATGATCGAGAGCAGTGGCACCTGGTTCACTTACACTGCGATGTCGGGCGAGAAGCTGGATGAGAAGCGCATCAACCGTGGTGTGCTCGGCGAGGGGCTCGGCTGCCTCATCGGCTCCTTCTTCGGGGCGCTGCCTGTCACCAGCTATGCCTCCAATGCCGGTGTTCTGGCCGTCACCCGGGTGTTCAGCCGTCATGCCGCCATCGGCGCAGGCGCGCTCGCCGTGGTCATGGCCTTCTGCCCCAAGCTGATGTATGTGATCGCCCTTGTTCCCAGCTCTGTCATCTGGGGCATCTACGCGATCATCTGTGTCGCAGTGACCATGAGCGGCTGGTCCAGCCTCCGTTCCTATCCTTTGACGGAGCGTAACTACCTCGTGATCGGCACCTCGATCCTGACCACCATCGGTGCTGGTCTCCTTCCCATGCCGCTCATCATGAGCCTGCCCCCCCTTCTTGGTTACATGCTCAGCTCCACAATCTGCGTTGGCGCCCTGACTGCGGTCATCATGAACCTGGTGCTCCGCGAGAAGGCTGAAGATCGAGCCCCTGAGGCTGCGGAAGAAGAAAGCCCCGCGATTGAAACCATTCCGGAAACGGTCTGAACCCTCTGAATGCAGATGCTGCAGTTGACTTTCCAAGCCCCCGGTTTTCCGGGGGCTTGGTTTTAGACCTGGCCAGCCCCGAAATAAGAAAGACCGGTGGATCCCAAGGAGGATCGACCGGTCTTTCTGTTGGTCCAGATCAATCCAGGAGCGCTCCTGGGGTTGCCCTGAAAAACCTGGATTGCCCTATGAGGAAGCCCCTTCCTCTTCATCCAGCCTGAAGCTGAAGTCGATATCGGCAGGTGGGTAAGGGGGCAGGGGGATGTAGGCGGCCTCCCGGGCCGTTTCCGATGGCACACCCATGACCCGCATGATCAGCTCCACGATGTAGGCTTCCCGTTCGATGGGGTGCTGGAGGACGAGGATGTCCCGGAGTCCGCCCACAATGATCCAGCAGTGAATGACCCAGACCAGGTCAAAATCCTCCTGATTGAGTTGGTATACCCCGTGACCCTGGGAGGCTCCCATGTCCCGGACGCCATAGCGCCTGAATCCTTCCCGCATCCGGTCTGCCAGGAGATCGGGGTGTCGGATCCACCATTGCCAGATGGGGTTGGTCACGGCCTCCCGGAGGGTGAGTCGGATGGCGGTGGGTTGGACATAGACCGGATTGGTCTCCATGAAGGGGGCCGTGGCGATGTCATTGCGGCGTGCCACGTCATGGATGACACAATCGATGACGCGGGTGGCAATCTCCTCTTTGGAGGCGAAGTAGTTGTAGAAGGTTCCGAGGCCTACATCGGCCCGGTCGGTGATCTCCTGGACCGTGGTGGCGTCGAGGCCGCGCTTGGAAAAAATGTCATAGGCGGCCTTGAGGAGCTTGACTCGGGTGAGGGACCGCTTCCGTGAGTTGCGATTGGATCCCACTGGTTCAGCCTTTTGAGTGGTGGGTTTCACCGTTTTGCTTTTGGACATCCCTTCAACTCCTCAGGTTTGGGCTAGTGGTGATGTGCAATGCAAGCTTTGCAGAAGTGCCCCTCCATTCCAAAAAGAAATTCAAAGTTGATACTCATTCGTATTCATTGAGGAGGCTTCAAGATGTTGACCCACAATGGTTTTCCTTTTTGCCTCGGGTTGGATGCTGCTTCCGGGTCAAGGACATTCCTGGACCTGGATATTGTCGTGTCGAGTGTGGGATTTGATCAAAAAGTGATCAATAATCATGGTTCTGTTTGCAGCGGTTCGCGCTGGTTCCCACCCCTATTGGTTCCCAGGGATCTGATTTACAATCATTGTCTATTGTGGTTCCTGCAGGTTGGATGGTCGAAGTGGAGGAGATTGGCTGAATGGCTAAGCGCGGAACTGCCGGTGGGGATGCCTTGGTTGAGGGGGCTGCTCCGGAAATAAAGAAGCGTGTCCCCTGGCGGCGCCTCCAGACCCGCAGCCGCCTCCTGCAGGCCGCCTACGAGGTCATGTCCACCAAGGGGGTGGATGCGGCGACGATCCAGGAGATCACGGACTGCGCCCATGTTGGATTCGGCACCTTCTACAACTACTTCAAGTCCAAGGATGAGGTGGCGGCCTGTCTCCTGGATTGCATCATCCAGGACATGGGGCGCCGTAACGATTTGGCAACCGAGAGCTTCAAGCTGGCGGATCCTGGACGGGTCATGCCGGTTTCCGTGCGGCTGACTCTGCGGGATGCCATCAAGGATCCCGTTTGGCGCTGGTGGGTCATGCGGCCCGACCTTCTGTCTGATCGCATGCGCCGGGCTTTCGAGCCCTTCGGCACCCGGGATCTGCGCCTGGCGATCAAGGCAGGCCGCTATTCCCTGCTGGACAGTGCCGTGGAGACCACCTGGGGCATCATGATCTGGATGATGGTGGGAGGGCTCTGCGATGTCATTTCCGGGCGCTATCCTGAGGATCACGAGCGCTATGTGGTGGAGATGATCACCCGGGTGGCGGGGGCTTCTTCAGCTCAGGCCCGGGAACTGGCGGCGGACCCGCTCCCGCCCTATCCTCCTGCCAATATCGACTTCTCCTTTGATCTGACCCAGCGGGAATGGTCCGCCGAAGGCTGATCCCATCCCTGACTCCAAGTCCAGGCCCCTTTCGAAGGGGCCTGTTTAATTGCTGGTAACAATGGTATTAGCAAAATTTATAAGGCCATGTGGAATTTAGTTGACTGCGTATCAGTTTGTGATGTTTAATCATCGTTGACTCGCATCACTATGGCTGCCGGTACGTAGCCCCCTCCAGATTGAGAAGCAGTGCTCCTTCCAAAGGGATTTGGAAGGGTGGGGGAGCGTGCCGGATTTTGCATAAGTTAACTACTTTAGTTGGCTTTTACTCGCCCAATCGGAAATGGGCGCTTCTTTTTATTCACAAAGGAGATATTCCTCATGAAGACGAACGCTGAGCTCTACGCCGAAAGGTTGAACCGGATCAAGGCCGCGGTGGCCCTTGAGAAGCCCGACCGTGTGCCGGTGATTCCCGTGGGCAACTCTTTCTGTGCCAACCATCTGGGGGTCAAGCCCGCCGACTTCGCCCTGGATGTGGAACTGGCCCACCGCACCATGCTGAAGTCCTTCACCAGCCTCGGCGAAGTGGATGGCATCCAGCAGCCGGTTTTCTCACCCTATCTCCTGAGCTTCCAGTGGCTCTCCAAGGTCCAGATTCCGGGCATCGATCTCCCCGAGAATGTGCCCTGGCAGGTCCATGAGGCCGAGATGATGACCCCCGAGGACTACGACGTCATCATCAACAAGGGCTACAAGTTCTTCTTCGAAGACTTCCTGATGAACCGCCTGGACAACATGCTGGCCAAGGTGGGTCCCGTCTTCGGCTACACCCCCACAGCGATCCAGAAGGCCAAGGAGGCTGGGGTGGTGACCCTGTCTCCTGTGGTGCTCTGCTCTCCCTACGAAGTCTTCTGCGGCGCCCGTTCCATGCCCAAGTTCATGACCGACATGCGCCGCATGCCGGAAAAGGTGCTGGAGGCCATGGAGATCGCCCAGACCCAGATCCTGGAGGACTCCCGCCAGGCCCTGCGCGCGGCAGGTTGCGTGGGCGCCTGGGTCGGCGGATGGCGTGCCGCCAGCGAGTTCCTGAACCCCAAGCTATGGGACCGCTTCGCCTGGCCCTACTTCAAGCAACTGGTGGAGATGACCGTCGAGGAGGGCGTGCTGCCCGTGCTGCACATGGACTCCAACTGGGAGCGGGATCTGGAGCGTTTCAAGGAACTGCCCAAGGCCAAGTGCCTCTTCTCCGGCGACCACGCCACCGACATCTTCAAGATCAAAGAGGTCCTGGGTGACCACATGGCCATCATGGGCGACGTGCCGGCCGGCATGCTGGCCCTGGGGACTCCCGATGATGTCCACGCTTACTGCCGCAAGTTGATCGAAGGGATCGGCCCCAAGGGCTTTGTCCTTTCCTCCGGCTGTGATGCCCCCTACAACGCCAAGCCTGAGAACGTCGCGGCGATGATCGCCTCCGTCCAGGGCTGATCTCCCCATCTCTCACCTAAAGGAGTCCAAGCATGGCCATCAGTGCACCTCCCAAATCCTCTTCCCAGGCCTCTGCGGCCAAGTGGGACACCAAGTATGAATGGAAGGCCATTCTGCTTCTGGCCCTCGCCTTCGGCTTCGTGGGCGTGGACCGCTTCATGATCATGCCCATCTTCCCCTTGATGGCGAAGGAACTGAACCTCGACTACAGCGCCATCGGTATCATCGGCGGTGCCCTGTCCCTGGCCTGGGGGCTTTCCTCCTTCTTCATGGGCGGCCTTTCCGATAAATACGGTCGCAAGAAGGTCATCGTCCCCTCCATCATCATCTTCTCCCTGCTGGCGGGTGTCAGTGGTGTGGCCACGGGCATGATGGGCCTGGTGGCGATCCGCGCCCTCATCGGCGTCTCCGAAGGTGCCTTCACACCTGCGGGCATCGTAGCCACGGTGGAGGCCTCCAAGCCCTCCCGTCAGGGTCTGAACATCGGTTTCCAGCAGATGGCCATGCCCCTCTTCGGTATGGCCTTGGCCCCCATCTTCGTGGGCTGGCTGCTTTCAGTGGGCTTCCATTGGCGCTGGGCCTTCGCCCTGGTGACCGTGCCGGGCATCATTGTGGCCCTGTTGATGGCCAAGGTGCTGCGGGATCCCAAGCCTTCCGAGGCCGCGGCCCACACCGCTAGCCATGACGCCACCCCCCACGGCTTCTGGGATGTCTTCAAGTTCCGTAACGTGCCCCTCAACATCATCATGGTGCTGGGATGGCTGGCTGCGGAGATCACCCTGGCCATCCTCCTGCCCAGCTACCTGACGGATGTTCTCAAGTTGACGACGGGTCAGATGATCTTCGTCCTTTCGGCTTTCGGTTTTGGAGCGACTCTGGGTACCGTTGCCCTCCCCGGCATCTCGGATTTCCTGGGGCGCAAGCCCACAGCCTTCATCGGCGGCATTCTCTGCCTCGCCTTTGTTCTGCTTCTGAAGGCTGCTGGTTCCCATCCCGGCACCCTTTTCGCACTGGTCTTCATGGTGACCTTCTTCAGCCAGGGGCTGATCGGCCTCACCGTTGGGCCCATGGCTGCCGAGTCTGTGCCCGCCACCCTCATGAGCTCTTCCACCGGTGTGACCATCGGTGTGGGTGAGATGTTCGGCGGCGGTCTCGTGCCCATCATCGGCGGCTTCGTGGCCAAGCACTACGGTATCCAGAACATTTTCATCATCTGCATCATCGGTCTTGTGGTGGGCATCCTGATCTCCCTGTTCGTCAAGGAGACCGCACCCCGCAAGCTCGCCGCCGCCCAGAAGGCCAAGGCCGGACTGGCTGAAGCCTGATTTCAAAAGAGGAAACGATATGAGTCAGACCCTGATCAACGCCATGGCGGATCTCGAAGAGTCCGTGCTGGTTTCCGAAGTCAGCTTCGGGACCAGGTCAAGATCCTCATCGGCGGCGGTCCCTGCGACCAGACCACGGCGGATTACGTGGGTGCCGACGCCTACTGCAAGACGGCTCAGGACTGTGTGGAATATTCCAAAAAACTGATGGGCCTATAAGGCCACTTGCCAAGAATGAAATATGCCGCCCGTGTTCCAGCTCTGGAATACGGGCGGTTGTTGGTCGTGTACTGATCTTGAATCAAGATGTGATTGATATCCCTCTTTGGACGGGTTCTCATGGTAGGGCCCTTTCATCCTCCTGGACAGCATCCTGATGACCACGCCTAATACTCAAGTGGAACGCGGTGTCATTCTGCAACAACAGTTTGCAGTGATAGAGCATGTCCTGAGGGAAGAGGGCCAGATGGGCTGTTTTGAACGCCTTCTGGAGCGCGTTGGACTCAGTCCGGAGGCTCTCCAGGGAGACCTTTCCGGGCTCTCCCGGGCCAAGTACACCTCCTTGCTCTACCACTTGAACGAGGAAAAGAAGATTCCAGATCTCGGGGTCAAGCTCGGAACAAGGAAAGGCCCCAAGGCTTATGGGGTGATCGGAGTGGGGATGGTGACCGGGCTGTCCTTCGCCCTGGCGCTCAAGCTGGCCACCTGGATGGTTCAGATCGTGTGGGGACCCTTCGCGACCCTTACCATTGAGCGGGGCAGGGATGGCGATTTTGAGTGGCTTTCAGGGCGTTTGCATGTCGCTCCCTCACTTCCCCCGGAAATGGCGGCCAACATCATGGACGAGGCCATGGTGTCGGGTGCCAGGCTGACGCTTGAATCCCTTCCGGGGGTGGATCCTTCCCTCATGGAGGTGCGCCTCAATCATCCGGCCCCTCCCCATGCCGATCTGTTCCGACGTCTGTGTCCCTGTCCTTGCCGCTTTGACCAGCCTTTTTCCGAGGTCCGCCACCCTGTGGAGTGGCTTGAAATGCCAGCCCCCTTTGCCAATGAGGCAGTGGCTCGCTACTGCGAACAGCTGTGCCAGACGCTGGCCCAGCCCTCACCGGAGGGAGGGCGCCTAGCGACCCTGCTTCGGGAATGCTTGATGGAAATGGATCTGGCGGAGTCGCCTCGCATGGAATCCGCTGCTGATCGGATGGAGATGACACCCCGTGCTCTGCGGGCTGGTTTGGCGAAAGAAGGCAGCTCCTTCAGGGATGTTCTGGTAGCCACGCGCATCGAGTTGGCCCAGCGATATCTGGCGAGCACCAACTACACGGCCAAGGAGATCGCCTACCGGCTGGGCTTCGGGTACCTGCCCAACTTCTATCGGCTCTTTTCCCATTGCACGGGGCTGACTCCTGAACAGTTTCGGCTGAAATCCAGCAAGGGTCTTTAGTTGCTTTGTCATAAATGATAATAGAGTTGTCAAAACCGATAATACTGCTTAATGGCATTGATGCAGTGATGGCAGGTAGGCTGAACCCATAACATCCGTGAGACCAGATTCAGCTAATCACCACACATCTTCACATCTCTGGAGGTCATCATGACCAGCAGTACCGATCTGTACACCCAGCGGCTGGCCCGAATCAAGCGTGCCGTGGCTTTCGAAAAACAGGACAGGGTCCCTGTGGTTCCTTTGGCGACTTCTTTCTGCGCCCATCATTTGGGCATTCCCATTTCCCAGGTTGCCGCCAATCCGGAGCTCTTGACGGACACCATGATCAAATCCTTCACTAGCCTTGGCGAGATTGACGGTGTCCAGCAGCCCACCTTCTCGGCCCATATCCTGAGCATGGCCTGGCTTTCCAAAGTGAAGCTCCCCGGCATCGAGTTGCCCGATAACGTCTCCTGGCAGGTAGCTGAACAAGAGCTCATGACGGTTGCCGACTACGATACCGTCATCAACCAGGGCTACAACGCCTTCTTTGGTGAGTTCCAGGCCTCCAGGCTGGACAACCTCATGCCCCGGGTCATGCCCATGCTCGTGTTCGCTCCCACGGCCATGCAGCTCTGGGAGAAGGCGGGCATTCCAGTGATTGCACCCATCATGGGGATCATGCCTTACGAACTCTTCTGCGGCGGGCGCACCATGCCCAGGTTCATGCGCGACATGTTCTCCATGCCAGACAAGGTCCAGGCCGCTTGTGACGCCGCCATGCCTGACCTTCTGACTGGCCTTCGTGGGGCTGCCCAGATGCTCAAGCCCTACGGCGCCTGGGTTGGTGGTTGGCGCTCGGCCCCTGAGTTCCTGGCCCCCAAGACCTGGAATCGTTTTGTTTGGCCGTATATGAAGAAGATGGCTGAGCTTCTTCTGGAAGAGGGGGTTGTCCCCATCTTCCATCTCGACTCCAACTGGGAGCGGGAGCTGGAGCGCTTCCTGGAGCTGCCCAAGCACTCCTGTATCATTTCCCCCGATCACGCCACCGACATCTTCAAGATCAAGCAGGTTCTGGGTGACCACATGTGCATCATGGGTGACGTGCCCGCAGCCCTGACCGCTCTGGGGACCCCTGCAGAGGTGACGGCGTACAGCCAGAAGCTGATGAATGAGATCGGACCAGAAGGCTTCATCCTCTCCTCGGGTTGCGATATCCCCTTCAATGCCAAGCCCGAGAACGTGGCAGCGATGATTGCCGCCGTCCAGCAGTCGTGAACCTGACAAGGAGACAAAAAAGATGAGTCAGACCCTGATCAACGCCATGGCGGATCTCGAAGAGTCCGTGCTGGTTTCCGAAGTCAATGCCCTCAAGGCCCAGGGTGTCGCGCCGCTGGAG
>JAFNAB010000136.1:2293-14214 GCA_017859955.1 Holophagaceae bacterium | reverse complement strand
GATCTACACTCTCTCCGTCGTCGGCAGCGTCAGATGTGTATAAGAGACAGGGCCCCGGCCCCGTAGACGATCCCCTTCTCACGGCTGCCGGTCAGGCAGGACAGGAAGCCCCGGAAGCCTTCGATGGTCCGCTCCAGGGCGGGTTCACTGCCGTCCGCAGCGGTGGCGATGAAGTAGAAATCCTTGCCGGTGATCTCGGTGTACCGGGCGCAGCAGCGGTCGATGAAGGTCTTCATCTGGGCGGCCATGGTGTAGAAGTAGACCGGCGTGGCCAGGACCAGGACATCGGCGGCGATCACCCGGTCCAGGAGTCCGGCCATGTCGTCCTGCTGGGGGCAGGCGGATTTCCCACCGACGCAGACGCCACAGCCGGTGCAGTAATGGATGCGGTGTTCGGGGATGCGAACCTTCTCGACAGAATGCCCGGCCTCCCGGGCGCCGAGGGCGAACTGGTCGCAGAGGGTGTCGGAGTTCCCGCCCTTCCGGGGGCTGGAGGAGAGGATCAGGATCTGCTTGGGCATGGTTTTCCAGAGGCTGGGCAAGGCCCCCTGGAAAGGGCCCTGCCGGGTTGCGGTTTGAAGGTGGCTTAGGCCTTGAGGGAGGCCATATCGATGACGAAGCGGTACTTCACGTCGCTCCTGAGCATCCGCTCGTAGGCCTCGTTGATGGCCTGCATGTTGATCACCTCCACGTCCGAGGTGATGCCGTGCTGGCCGCAGAAGTCGAGCATTTCCTGGGTCTCGGCGATCCCACCGATGAGAGAGCCCGCCACGGACTTCCGGCCCATGATCATGGGGACGGTGTTAAGGAAGGGGTCCAAGGGTCCCAGGTAGCCCACCAGCACGAGGGTGCCGGAGATGCCGAGGGTCGGGATGTAGGGGTTGATATCGTGGAGGTAGGGCACGGTGTCGATGATCAGATCGAACTTCCCTTTGACCGAAGCCATCTGCTGCCAGTCCGTGGAGAGGACGATGTGATCGGCCCCCAGGCGGCGGGCATCCGCCTCCTTGCCGGCGGAGCGGGTGAAGAGGGTCACCTCGGCGCCGAGGGCCTTGGCCAGCTTGAGGGCCATGTGCCCCAGGCCACCCAGACCCACCACCGCCACGCGGCTTCCCTTGGTGACCTTCCAGTGGCGAAGCGGGGACCAGGTGGTGATGCCCGCGCAAAGGAGCGGCGCGGCGCCCTTCAGATCCAGGCCCTCGGGAATGCGGAGCACGAAGTTCTCAGCCACGACGATCTTCTCGGAATAGCCGCCCTGGGTCATGGTGTGGTCATGGCGGTCCACCCCGCCGTAGGTGTAGGTGGAACCCTCCTCGCAGTACTGCTCCAGGCCCTGCTCGCAGGGCTGGCACTGCTGGCAGGAGTCCACCATGCAGCCCACGCCGACCTGATCCCCCACCTTGAAGCGGGTCACACCCTGACCCACCTCGATCACGCGGCCGATGACCTCATGGCCGGGCACGATGGGATAGGTGGTCCAGCCCCAGTCGTTGCGGGCGGTGTGCAAATCGGAGTGGCAGACCCCGCAGTACAGGATCTCGATCACCACGTCGTCGGGGCGCGCAGCACGGCGGTCAAAACGGAAGGGCACCAGGGCGTCCTTCGGGGAGTGGGCGGCGTAGCCGAGCACGTTCGTGGTCATGAAGTCCTCCGGGTCAGGGATGGAACGTCTTTGGGCGAACGGCTCAGCGTTCACCCAATGACGTTCCGAGGTGCATTTCTCTTCGGGGCTGGGAAGGCCTCAAGCCGATTCCGCCTGCCCACCGTCACCGCATCGCCTCAGCGACAAGGGAAAGTGTATGTCGATGGCCACACCCCGGCTTGCCTGATGCTCCAGACTTTTTGCCCAATTCTGCGAGGACACACCAGTCGCTCAGCCACCCTTCTCCACCCAGGACGGAATTCGGGCTGTTCGCCAACTCTGGAAGCTGGGATTACGACCCATCGGGCCCCAGCGGAATGCTTTTAAAATAAATTATTAATTATTTGGAGATAATCAGACACGGGCATGGATTACAAAGTTTAAATACTAGTTTCCCGCTTTGACGGACGCCTTCGGCACCGACAGTGGCTCGCCGACCTGCCCAGCATAGACAACCAGAATCCGAAGGGGCTTCTCGCCCAAATTGACGCCCCGGTGCCAGGTATCGACGGTCTCGGCGAAGGAATCACCCTCCTTGAATTCACGTGAATGGCCATCCTCGAGTTCGATGCGGAGGCGACCACTCAGGATGTAGGCGATGTTGTTGCAAGGGTGCCGATGCCAAGCGGTGGCGGACTTGGGTGCGATCTCGACCAGGACGGTCTGGAACTCTGGACGCTCCCGGACGGGGCTCAGGAGAGGCGCGCCATTCCAGCTGACGGTTGTCTGGAGCAAGGTCGTGGAGATGGCTCCATGGGCTGATGCCTCAGCCGGTGAGCTTGCCCACGCGACTGGCGCACACAGGACCAAACCCATTGAAAGCACTCGAAAGAAAATCCGATTAATCATAAGTCGCCCCGGCAAAAACAATCATTACGGCTGAAAACAGTTTCAAGCCCGAGGGTAGGGTTCGTCACTGACTTGCAAAGCCCGCAGCGGACTGCGGGCTCAGCTTGGCTATGGTTCCAGGAAGCCCCGAAGGTCTTCGGTGAATTTCAGGGGGTTCTTGAACATCAGGAAGTGGTCGCCGTGTTCGGCCCTGGTGTAGAGGTAGAGGCGCGAATCCGGGATCACCGACTTCATCCATTGCTGGCAGGCCACCACATCGCTGTTCTCTCCAGTGAAGATGGCCGTGGGCACCTTGATCTTACTCCGGAGGACATCCCGCCAATCGTTTGAAATGTGATCGAAGAGCACCAGCTTCATATACCCAGGGTCGCTTTTGATGAACTCCCGGGCGAAGGCCTCGGAGTTCTGGAAGCTGGGCGAGTCCATGGCGAGGTACCGCTCCAGGGCCCGGGATTGGCAGATGAGACGGCTGACCGGCTTCCCGGTAGTGAAGGATTCGATCATCCGCTCCGGCGAGGAGCTCAGGCCTCCAGCCTCCAGCCTTTCCTGCTCGGACCAGTCCGCATGGCTGTAGATGGAAGCGGGTTCGTCCACGAAGGCCACCTTGCGGATGCCTCGGGTGCCGAAGAGGTCGATATAGCTCCAGAGCACCGAGGCCCCCATGGACCAGCCACAGTAGTCGGCGGAGGCCAGCCCCAGGTGCTCTCCAAGCTCTTTTAAATCCGCGGCGTACCGCGCGATGCGGTTGCCGTAGGCCACCTGCTGGGAGAGCCCCTGGTTGCGAGGATCCAGGACGATCACCCGATAGTGGCGGCTCAGCAGATACATCACATTGAGGTATTCCGCCCCGTTGGCCGACCAGCCGGGGATGAAGATCAGGGGCCTGCCCTGCCCAGCCTCCCAGTAGGCCAGGCGGACCCCATCCGAAGTTACGAAGTCGTTGATCTGCAGGCCCTTGAAATCCGAGAGCTTAGCGGGCAGGCCCTCGATCCGGTTCGGGAAGCTGAAGTCGCGCCCCAGGACCTCCAGGGCGGGCCGGGCCTGCACAGACAGCGTTGCTGTCAGGAGGACCGTTGCGCCCAGCAGGGCTCGAAGAAAACGTCTCATTTCACAAGCTCCTTTTCTGGCGGCTCAGCCTACTTCTGCCAGCTGGGCTGGCCTTCGGCGGGCAGGCCATCCCCCTGGGTGTGCTGTTCCAGGCTCCCGGCCCTGGCCTGGATGCAGACGTAGGTCAGCTCACTGGCGTCATCGGCCCTGATGCTGCGGGCAGCAGCTGGGTCAATGCGCACCGCACAACCCTTCTGCACTCCGAACTCCTCACCGTCGATATAGAAAAGCCCCTTCCCCTTCAGCACCACATAGATCTCCTCATTCTGCTTGTGGGCATGGATGAAGGGGAGGCTGACCCCTGCGGGCAGGGTATTGATGGAGACCTCGGCACCCGTCAGGGCGAGATCGTCGTGGAGCACCGCCCGACCGGGCTTGTACATCTCTGCCACGAGGGTGGCCTGGTAGTTCTTCTTTGTAGACATGAATCCTCCTGCCCAGTCCCGGGGCCTCGTCCGGGACCCTTGTCCCGCTGCAAACTTGGACGAGGGGCCGGGGGGGATTGTGAACCCCCATCCCGGGTCAGGGAAGCCGGAAGGCCGCCCGCAGGAAGCGGACGCCCTCGTCGAGGGCCGTTTCGCCCTCGGAGTTGCGCTTCCTGTCCTTGAAGAACTGGATGAAGCCGTGGTGCTGCCCCGGATAGACCCGGGTCTCCGCCTTCACGCCGGCTGCCACAAGGGCCTTCCCATAGGCTACATTCTCGTCCCGCAGGGGGTCGCTATCGCCCACCTGAATCAGCGCCGGAGGCAGCCCGTGGTGGGTCGCCCAGAGTGGCGCCACCAAAGGTGCGTAGGGACTGGTGCCCTGGGGCACATAGGCCTGGATCACCCCGAGGTTCACGGCCCGGCTCGGGAATTCGCGCTCCCCCAGTTCCTTCCAGGACTCGGTATCCATCCTGTTGCTCACCGTGGGATACATCAGCCACTGGGCCGAAAGCTTGGGCCCCCGCCGATCCCGGGCCACGATGGCGACGACTGCGGCGAGGTTCGCCCCAGCGCTGTCTCCGCTCACCGCAATGCGCCCGGCGTCGCCCCCGATCTGCGGGGCCTGGACACTGATCCACTGAAGGGCAGCAAAGGTGTCCTCCAGCCCCGCCGGAAAGGGTGCTTCCGGCGCCAGCCGGTAGTCCAGAGAGACGACCAGGGCACCGACCCGATTGGCCATGGCCCGCACCAGGACATCATGGGTGTCGAGATCCCCGGAGACGAAGCCCCCCCCGTGCATGAACAGGATCACCGGCAGGGCTTTGTCCTTCTCGGCCCCCTTGGGCCGATAGAGGCGCGCCGGGATGGCTCTGTCCGGATCCCGCGCGGGGATGCTGATGGAACTGACTTCAGCGACGGCATCGGGCTCGCCCGCCAAGGGGATCATGGCGCGGAAGGACCGGCGCATCTCCGCCACCAACCCGGCCACCTGGGGGCTTGGGGCTCCCAGGATGGCCGGTGCCCCGGCAGGTGCCTGGGCCAGCAGGCCAGTGGCCAGGGCGCCGAACAGCGCGCTTCGAATCTGATTCATGGATGGCTCCAGAGAAGGTAATACGGGGGGGCTCTAGGCACCAGCCTTCGAGGTACCGAAACCGAAGCCATCCACCAGGGGCGCCTGGATGATCGTGGGTGCCCCCGCCAGAAGCGGGCCCGCAGCCTCGAAGAAGGCCTTCAGCGCTGCCCCCTCCGAATGGGCCTTGCAGGCGGCTTCATCGACATAACATTCCGCCAGGGCAAAGGTTTCGCCGTCCCGGCAGAAGCCGTAGGCGAGGGTTCCGGGCTCCTGCCGACTTGCGCGAACCATGGTTTGGAGGGCGTCCTCCAGGGCGGAAGCACCTTCCGGGCGGGCCTGCAGGGTGGCGACGATGACAATCATGATGACTCCTGGTCCTGTCCCCATGGGACGAAAGGGCATTGCATAAGACAATGCGCTTGTCGTTTGGACGAAACAGCGCCGGAGTGTGTGAAGGCTATTCTTCAGCACTTTCCACAGTTACTGCAGCCATTGCAGATGGGCCTGCTGCCACAGCGGTCGCAGCGGATATTGAATGCAGGGACATGCAGATCGGAATCCGCCAGTTCTTCGCCCCAGGGATCAACGAGGCGGAAGTTCCGGGGTCGGCCCACGAAGCTCACGCCGGACTTCCAGGCCATTTCGCTCTGGAGTTTACGGGCCATCCGATAGGCCCGGCCATCCTTGAGGAAGTGGGAGCCCGTCTCGATGAAGCAGAAGCTCACCTGGAATCGCTCGCAATCCGCCCGGAGGCGGCGGATCCAATCGAAGTCGCAGGGCCTGGCCCCCCCATAGTTCTCCCCCCCGGCGATGACCTGCCCGATCTGCCCGGAAGCCAGAAAGGGGACCAGCTGGAGCTCGCCCAGGAGGGGTGCCGCCATCACCCCCTTGTGGCGAGCCGGCAGATCCAGCAGGACCGGAATCCGCTCCTCGGCCCTGGCCTGGTTTTCGCAGGTCACGTTCAGGGCGACGTGATCCCAGCCTTCACCCCAGTCCGCCGGAAGCACTGTCCGGATCCTTTCGGGGCGCTTGGTCAGGAGGAAGAACTTCACATCCCGCCGGACCCGCATGATGTCCCAGGCCTCCTCCCGCCAGGGATCCGCCTCCTCAAGAAAGAAGTCGGAGGACATGCAGACCCGGATCTGCTCCCCGCTGCGGACCTTGTAGCGCCCCTCCCGGTCCCGCTGGAGCGGGTAGCGGAAGCCGGAGCGATTCCGGTGGATCCGGGAACAGTCCCGCCCCCTCCGCTCATCCAGGAAGTACATGTAGCAGTGCGCGCAGCCCTCGCTCACCCGATGGCAGCCATGCCAGGGGTTCCAGATGTCATGCATCCGGGCGTCCGAGCAGGCGACCCAGGGTAAGACCCATCTCCTCGGTGAAGGCCAGGGTCCGGTCCGCGTTCTCCTTGGGACCCTCGGTATCCTGCGCATTGAAGCGGATCAGGGTGGCCCCATTCAGGCGATAGACCATCCGCTCGAAGGGGAAGCGGATGATGGCGGGGGTGTTGAAACCCACCCCCAGCTCCAGGAAGGCGATCCGGCCCCCTTGGGCCCCCTGCAGGAAGGCGGAGTAACGGTCCCGGGCGGCCTCCCATGCCTCATCCTCGACGAAGTGGTCGTCCTTGCGGAGATTGGGGTCCATGGGTCCGCCACAGACCGGGCAATGGGGCACCAGGTCTGAGGGGATCCGGCAGTCCACCGTGGCGGCCCGCATGGCCCGGATCTCGCCCTCGTTGTCGTAGACCCTCCGGTGACAGCCTTTGGCACACTGGGAGAGGCCGTAATCCCCCTGCACCGCCCAGATCCGGTCCTCCGGAAACCCAGCCTTCTGGAACTGGTGGTCGACATTGGTGGTGATCACGAAGTATGGCTTCGTTCGCACCAGGGCCAGCAGATCCCGGTAGAGAGGCAGGCCCGGTGGATCGTAGCGGTTGATCCCGATGTGGAGGGCCCAGTAACCCCATCGTTCCTCCTCGCTGGCGAAGGGGTGGAACCCGGCGCTGTACATGTCGTTCATCCCATAGCGCCGGATGAAGGGGCCGAAGTGCTCCTGGAAGCGGGGCCCCCCGTAGGTGAGCCCGGCGGCGGCTGAGAGTCCGGCCCCCCCGCCCACCACGAGGGCGTCGGCGGACTGGAGGGCCTGGCTGGCCTGGAGGATGCGAGTACCGAAGTCTTCCATTTGTTCAGTTTGCCTCAAGCCTGCCCCCCAGGGTATCCACCAGCCTGCGGGCGAAATCGATGGAGGACTGCTTCGGCTGGGTGCTTCGGTGCACGTGGAGTGCCTGGCGGGCCTCTTCCACCTGCCGAATTACCTGGCGGGTCTCCCGGAAGGAGGAGGGACGCTCCGCGTAGTCGCAGGAGGCGGCATCCACCTTGCCCGCCGCCCGGAGGCGCCCGGCCTGGCGGTTGCACCGGCAGGGGGCCGCATCCGAGACCAGGCCGCAGTGGGCCCGCAGGAAGGCCACCATGGACTCCCGGGCCTTCTGGAGACGCTTGCGGAAGAGCGCGGGCTCGACCTCCAGCACTTCGGCGGCCTCGGGGCCCGGCATCTCCAGGATCTCCCCCAGCACGAAGGCGAGACGGTGGGGACGGTCCAGGCACTGGAGCATCCCCAGGGTGCAGCCCACCTTCACCTCATCGATGAGGATGGATTCCTCGGACTCCAGGAGTCCACCGGGGCCGGGGTCCAGCCCCAGGTCCTCGGCCATGCGCTCGAAACTGAGGTGCAGCCGCTCCACCGCACTCTTCTTGACATCCAGGATGTAGTTCACGGCCACCCGGTAGGCCCAGGTCCGGACCCGGCTGCGCCCATCGAACTGCGCCAGGCGCCGTCTGTGGCCCGTTTGACCACCTCCTCCAGGTGGGGGTCCTTGGGATCGGCTTCAGGGCTGTGCATGATCGGGCTCCGTTTGCCCCTTACTCATCGGCTGGCCACTCGGTCGGGGTGAACCGGGCAGCCTTGGGGGCTACTACTGAAACAGGAAGCTCGCCGTCATGTCCAGGTAGTTCTGCCCGGCATAGCCCGGGAACGCAGCCTTCATCAGGCCCAGAAACTCATCCTTGGACTTGGACTGGGCAGCCAGAGCCTTCGCCTTCTCGATGTAAGCGATCTTGGTGGCCACCTCCCGCTGTCCCTCGGGCCTGTGGTGGCCCGAAAGGATCACCTCATAGCGATTCTTCTGGAAGCCCCTGAGCATGGCGATGGTGCCATCGGCAATGGCGGGGCTGGGAAGGATGGAATGGCAGTCTGCGCCCAGCATGTGGGTGTAGACCGCGCGGAGAGCGGGGATCTCAATATTGTAGGTGGGCCCCACGTTGGTGAAGACGAACTTTACCCCGTCCAAGGTCACGGGCCCTTCAGGATGGGTCACATCGATGGGCGGGAGCTCGTCGAGGAAGCTGGGGCCGAAGGCCTGCTTGAGGCTCCCCACCAGCTTCTTGGTATCCCCTTCAGAAATGGCGGCCTTGGCACTGGGGGTGGCGTGGCTCTTGGCCTTGCCGTACCACTGCCCCCCGGTGGGGTGGGCCGCCAGGAGGACATCCTTGAGGGGCTTCTTGAGCCCTTCGGTGTAGAGCTTCCAGTCCTGCAGGTTGGCCTCGAATGCGGGGCTTTCGATGGCGATCAGACTGGACTTGGTTTCCAACACGTAACACTCGTCGCCTAGGGGGTCCCCCGTGTGATAAGCGTGCAGTTTGAGCGTGCCGTAGTCATGGATGCTCACGGAGCCGTGGGAAAGCTGGACCTCGGTGATCTTTCTGGGCGCAGCCTGCGCCTGGGAGAGGGCTCCAGTCAGGAGCAGGGATGAGAGTGCCAGGGCAGCATGGCGAATGCAGTTGGATGCCATAACGGGCTCCTTGAAAAGGTCGGGGTCAGGCACGACCCACTGGGGTGATGGCGATCAGAGAATTAAGTAGAGGCGGTTCGCTCACATATCCCTTGGACGAGGTCCGGTCGGGGAGTGTGAACAGAGCAACTTGGCATCGCCGGTGCTTTTGACGGCCCATTCACAAGACACCCCTGGCCTTCGTCTAAATCGGTAGCGCGGCCTGTGCCACGCCTATGGTCACTTTCCCCATCGGGAAGCACTTACACCTTTTCTATCCGGAGAAGAACATGCCTGTCGTACGAGTCAGCTGGTTTGAAGGCAAGGACACCCCCACCAAGCAAGCCGTTGCCGCCGAGATAACCGAAAGCATCGTTCGGAATACAGGGACCGATGCCAAATACATCTATGTCATTTTCGAAGACGTGGCCCCCTCGAATTGGGCGGGGGAAGGCAAGTTGTTCGGCGGTGTGACATCCACAGAATAAGGCTTCGCCCCAAAGCCAAAAGGAGAAGCCAAATCGCTAGTGTGGTGTCAGAGCGGCCATAAACGGTTCCCATGGCACGGGGACACCACCCTAGCGCTCGACGCGTTTATATCGATTCAAATCAGTCAATTCATTACACGTTATCCACGCTCCAGAGCTCGGAACGCGGAATGAATATCCATGTCCAATTGATTGGTCTGTTCAAGACCGGGCGTTTCGACCAGAAGACCCTTGATGTCCCGGAGGGAATCCGGGTCGATGAGGTCATCGCCACCCTGGGCCTGCCACGGCAGCTCTTCGGCATCGTGCTGATCAATGACCTGCACGCCGAGCCCGCAAGCCAGCTCCGCGAGGGGGACCGGCTGGTCCTGATGCCCATCGTCGACGGCGGATAAGCGCAGCCCCATCGAATGCCTGAATCTGAAAAAGGAGGGATTGTGAAGATTCATACCAGCGATCCGGTCGCCGAACCAGGAGCCGTCGCCTACCATCGCTGCACCGTGGACCTGCGGAGCGGTGAGATGGTCTTTGCCGATGTCCCCTGTCGCAACCTCGAGGATGTCCTCGGCGGTTTCGGCCGCTCCTTCCAGGACCTGGCCAAGCGTCAGGTCACGGACGCCTACAGCGATGAGAATCCCCTGATCGTCAACACCGGCCTGCTCACCGGCAGCTCGGTGATGACCTCGCTGCGCACCTACTTCTCCGGCTACAGCCCCCTCAAGGCCTCCAAAAAGGGGCTGCCGGCGGCCATGTGGTCCACGGGCAGCGGCAGCTTCGGGGCCAAGCTCAAGTGGACCGGCCTGGATGAGTTGGTGTTCGAGAATCGCTCGGCCCAACCGGTCTATGTGGTGATCCGGGAGGGAGGGAACGGCCCGCAGGTCGAACTTAAAGCAGCCACCCATCTGCTCGGCCTTTCCACCCACGAAAAGATGATGGTCCTCCACAAGGAATACCCCGAAGCCCACTTCGCCTCCATCGGGCCCGCCGGTGAGCACTGGCAGACCAACCGCCTGGGGGCCGTGGCCCTTTCTACGGAAAATCAGCTGAAGTCCGGGGAGGACAAGTGTCGTTTCGCCGGACGTGGCGGAATGGGCTCCCTGATGGGCTACAAGAACATCCTCGCCCTGGTGGCCCTCAGCAGTGATCGACTCCGCCCGGTCAGCGAGGCGGTGAAGGCGGTCAACCTCAACGTGGTCCGGGGGGGCGGCTCGGCACGGATCCAGCCCCTCCATCGCGGGGGAGGCGGGGGCACCTGGGCGGCCTACGACGTGCTCCAGGCCTTTCACGCCGTGCCCTACAACAACTTCCGTCCGGCCGGAAACGACCTGCCCCGGAAGCTCTTCCGCGAGAACGTGGAACCTCACTACCACATTCAGTCCCAGGCCTGTTTCCGCTGCGGCATCACCTGCCACAACAACATCTCGGAGAAGAAGGCTGACGGCGGCAAGGGAGAGTTCCTCGCCAAGTTCGACTACGAACCCCTCAACCTCCTCGGCACCAACATCGGCATTCACGATGCCGGCCAGGCGGCCCGCCTGATCCAGCTGGGGGACAACCTCGGCATGGATTCCATCTCCCTGGGGGTCACCATCGCCTATGTCCTGGCCTACAACGAGCGCCACCCTGCAACGCCTCTCCTCAACGGGGCCACCTTCGGCGACTACGAAAAGATCCGCGAGCTGGTCATCCAGTGCGGGGAAGGCAAGCTGCCGGAGATCGGCCAAGGCTCCATGCGCCTGTCCGAAAGCCTGGGGGAGCCCTCGTACGCCTACCACGTCAAGGGCCTGGAACTCCCCGCCTACCAGCCCGAAACGAACCCGGGATACGCCTGGGCCATCGCCGGGGGGCACATGTCCATGGGCACCTACGGCCTGCTGACCCGGGAAGGGAAGTCGGATGTGGAGTCCTGGGTCAAGGGGATCACCGAAGACAAGCTCCAGATCGTGGGCTTCGACATGATCGGGCTCTGCAAGTTCTTCGATATCGCCAAGGGGATCGGAACCCAGATGGTGGTGGACTGCCTGAAGAGCGAGTTCGGCTTCGAGGTGAGCACCGAGGCGCTTTGCGCCGCCGTGCGCCGTGGCTTCCTGCGGGGGCTGGCCCTGGAGTTGCGCCAGGGATACACCAAGGCCGAATACCGACTGCCCGCCGAGGTCTCCGAGAACCCGAATCCCCACATCAGGCTGCCGAACATCACCAGCCCGGACTTCCTCGACAAGCTGGAGAAGCGGGTCTGGGAGATCTTCGAACCGGAGCTGGCGGGCATCCTGGATTGATACCCGTACCTGATCAGGTATCCATTTTTTGCGAATGCCTATGAGAACGGGGCGAATGGTTGGATATTCTCCAGTCCATTCGCCCCGTGCTTTGGTTCAGGTCAAGCCTTACCTAATCGGCAACATATCCCGTAAAGTTGCGGTACCACTTCAGCTTGCGGAGCATGCCCACGATGCCCTGGGGCGAGGCCAGCATGATGACCACCAGGATGATGCCCTGGATCAGCAGGCTGTAGCCG
>JAFNAB010000136.1:0-2245 GCA_017859955.1 Holophagaceae bacterium | reverse complement strand
AGGGACTCGATGCCCTTGACCATGTAGCCGGCACCGGCACCCACCATGGAGCCACCCACGGGCCGCCAGAGGTAGAAGACCATGCGGAGGGCCTCAGGCACCACCATGGTGCCGATGGAGAAGTAGACCCCCGTCAGCCGGAAGACCGCGTTGGAGAGCAGCAGTCCGAAGATCGCCGCCAGGGCCGCACCGAGGAAGATCCCGAAGTACCAGGGGATCCCGACCCAGGTGCCGATGACCATGGTGTAGCCGGCGATGCCCAGGAAGGCAGGCTGACAGAGGGACACCAGGCCGGAGTAGCCCGCCAGCAGGTTCCACATGTTGGACATGGCCAGGTAGATGGCGAAGAGGAAGATATAGAGCAGCCAGCTTCGGGGGGCCCCCAGGACCGGCAGGAGCGCCAGCACCAGGGTCGGCACGAGGTAGCCGAGCAGAACAGTTGGTTTGGTATGCATCTTGATTCCCATCATGCACCTAGCGTCCAAAGAGTCCCTGAGGCCGGAAGGCCAGGAGGATCAGAATGATCACGTAAAGCACCAGCATCTGGGCGTTGGCGCCCAGGAAGTGCGCGCTCAGGGTCTGGACCACCCCCAGGATGATGCCGCCCAGGAAGGTGCCCATCATGCTGCCCAGGCCGCCGATGATCACCGCGCCGAAGGCGATGGTGAGGAAGGTCGTGCCAGAGGTCGGCGTGAAGGGGAAGGTCATGCCCAGGAAGGTTCCGGCGATGGCTGCCGAGATCATGGCGATGCCGAAGGCGTAGTAGTAGATCCGCTTGGTGTTGATGCCCATGAGCTTGGAGGCCCGGGTATCCTGCGCGGCGGCGGAGATGGCGCGCCCCATGTAGGTGCGCTTGAGGAACTCCTGCATGATCAGCATGACCACCACGCCCACGATGAAGTCGAGGAGGTAGATCAGGGGAAGCTGCCGGCCGAAGATGTGGAAGCTCATCTGGGAGTAGGCGGTGTTGATGCCCCGGGACTGGGGGGAGAACATGATCTGATTGGCGTTCTGGATGATGAGGGAGAGGCCGAAGGCGATGATCAGGGGCGCCTCGGCGCCGATGGTGACGGCCTTGCTCATCAGGTACTTCTGGATCAGGATGCCGATGCAGAACATGAGGGGGACGGTGATGACGAGGCCCAGGATGGGATCGATGCCCAGCATGGTCAGGACCGCGTAGGAGCCGTAGGCGCCCAGCACGACGAGATCGCCGTGGGCGAGGTTGATGAGTCGCATGACCCCGAAGACCATGGACAGACCGAGGGCGGTCAGGGCGTAAAGGCCGCCCAGCATGACCCCCATGAGGATTGGTGTGAGAATATCGCCAGACATGTTATTTCCTCGCGGAGCTAGACGCCGAAATAGGCTTTGCGGACATCTTCGTTATCCCTAAGTTCCAAGGCCGTCCCGCTCAGGGTGATCTTGCCGGTCTCAATGATGTAGGCCCGGTCAGCCTCCTTGAGCGTCTTGACGACGTTCTGCTCCACGAAGAGAACAGTGACCCCCTGAGCCTTGATCTTGTGCAGCGTCTTGAAGATCTCGTCGACGATGATCGGGGCCAGGCCCAAGGACATCTCGTCGATCATGATGAGCTTGGGGTTGGCCATGAGGCCGCGCCCGATGGCCACCATCTGCTGCTCGCCACCGCTCATGGTCTTGGCGAGCTGCTTCTGCCGGTCCTTGAGCTTGGGGAAGAGATCGAAGACGCGCTGAAGGTTCTTGTCCTTGTGCTTGCGCGCATTGGGGGTGTAGGAACCCATGATGAGGTTGTCCATCACCGTCATTTCAGGGAAGAGGCGGCGGCCTTCGGGCACCTGGGTGATGCCCAGGTCCACGATCTCGAAGGGCTCGAGGCGGCTGATGTCCTCTCCCATGAAGGTGATGCTGCCCTTGCTGGGGTGGTTCACGCCGTTGATGGTGTCCAGCAGCGTGGACTTGCCCGCGGTGTTGGCGCCGATGAGGGCACAGGCCTCGCCGTGGCGGACTTCCATGGAGAGATCCCAGATGGCCTGGAAGCCGCCGTGGAAGACATCGATGTTCTGGATTTTCAGGATCGGTTCGGATTGCATATCGCTTGGGGCCTCACGATGAACGGGTTGCAAAGGTGACCAAGGTGGCTAGACCCCGAAATAGGCTTTGACCACTTCGGGGTGGCACATGATCTCGTCGGGCTTGCCCTCGGCGATCCAGGTCCCCTTGTCGATGACCACGATCCGGTCCACCACGTTGCAGAGGATCTTCA
>JAFNAB010000135.1 GCA_017859955.1 Holophagaceae bacterium | reverse complement strand
TTGCAGGCTCCCACCCAGGCGGCGGCGACCCTGGTGGAGGTGGCCCGCCGGGACATCCTGAACATCGAGCGGGTGGTCCAGGCCGTGGATGAGGCCCTGTTGGAAAGCGTGGTCCGTCACCTCAAGGAGAGCCGCACCCGCCTGGTCATCGGCGACGGCGTTTCGGCCCTCATGGGTCGTCATTTGGCCTACCTCCTCATCAACACCGGGCTTTCGGTGATGGAGGGCAGTCCGGCGGATTTCGCCAGCCAGGTGGGGGTGCTGGAGCCCCAGGACCTTCTTATCGCCATTTCCATCACGCCTTATACCCGGGAAACCCTGGATGCCGCAGCCTACGCTCGCAAGCGGAAGGTTCCGGTGCTGGCCTTTACCGACCAACTCAATTCGCCCCTGGCCAAGCTTGCGACCCTGAGCCTGCCGATCCCTGGGGAGAACCTGCTCTTTTCCCACTCCCTGGCGGCCTTTGGCGCCCTCGCACATGCCATCGCGACCTCCATTGCCCGCCAGGATCCCAAGGGGTCCCTCCGCAAACTCCGGGAGGTGGAACGGGTGGCCAGACCCAAATTCACCGATGAACTTGAAGACGAGTCCGAGTAGGCTAGGGGCATAAGGCGAGTTCACCACCCATGCTTCTCCCCCACCTTCCCCCAGGCTGACTATTCGACTTCCCTGGCTTTGTCAGGTGGTAGGTCTTTTGTTCGCAGGGGTTGTGTTTCATCTGTTAAGCCCGTGGTTCCCGGCAGGGGACTCGGGTGTCCGCAGCTGAACTGGTGGCCCTTAATGTTCTGACTTGGAATCAGCACGGTCTGATTTGCCAAGTTTATTTTCATCCTGAATGAAACCGAATCATCGGAAAAGGAGCTGGCCATGACCAAGGGCTGCAAGTACGGTTCCCATCGCGTGATCGAGCCCAGGGGGGTGCTGCCTCAGCCCGCCCTTCGGCTGGATAACGATTTCTCCACCTTCTACGACAACGAGATTCTGGTGGATGTCATTGCGCTGAACATTGACAGCGCGAGCTTCACCCAGATCGAGGAAGAGGCCGGGCATGACTTGGCGAAGATCGAAGCCAAGATCCTGTCTATCGTCTCCGAGCGGGGCAAGATGCAGAATCCCGTCACGGGGTCCGGCGGCATGCTGATCGGTACCGTGGCCCAAGTGGGCTCGGCCCTGGCGGGTCGGGATCTCAAGGCCGGCGACAAGATCGCCTCGCTGGTCTCCCTGAGCCTGACCCCCCTGAAGATCGAGAAGATCACGCGGATCCATCCCGACATCGATCGGGTGGAGATCCAGGGGCAGGCCCTCCTTTTCGAGAGCGGCATCTATGCCAAGCTCCCGGAGGATATGAGCGAGGGGCTCGCGCTCGCGGCTCTGGACGTGGCGGGGGCTCCGGCCCAGGCCGCCAAGCTGGTGAAGCCCGGGGACTCCGTCCTGATCCTGGGGGCCGGGGGCAAGTCCGGCATGCTGGTGGCCTATGAGGCTATGAAGCGGGTGGGCCCCACGGGCCGAGTGGTGGGGAACATCCATCACGCCGCGGATCAGGCTGTCCTGGAACGCCTCGGGTTGGTGCATCGCGTCATCCTGGCGGACGCCACCAAGCCCCTGGATCTGATGAAGGAGGCCCTGGAGGCCAATGAAGGCCGCGAATACGACCTGGTCATCAACTGCGTGAATGTCCAGAACACGGAGCTGAGCTCCGTCCTGCCTTGCCGGGATGGCGGCATCGTCTATTTCTTCAGCATGGCCACCCACTTCGGGAAGGCCGCCCTGGGGGCCGAGGGTATCGGCAAGGACGTCACCATGATCATCGGCAACGGCTACACGAAGGATCACGCCGAGATCACCCTCTGGGAACTGCGGGAAAACCCTGCGCTCCGTGAACTCTTCCAGGAACGCTACGTCTGAAAACCGAATTCCACCACGAAGGCTCTAAGACACGAAGGAGACACGAAGAAAAACAAGGGCTTTCTTTTCTTCCTTTTGCTTTTCTTTGTGTCTTGGTGCCTTCGTGGTGGAAGTCATTCTTTTTGGAGTCTTGAAATGGCACAATCCGCACCCAAGCTCAATCTCAGCAAGTCCATGGCGATGTATGAAGCCTCCCAGCGCCTCTCGCCCGGGGGCATGATGGGGATCCGCCGCCCCTACAACTTCATCCCTGGGGAATACCCGATCTTCCTGGAGAAGGGTTATGGCGGCCACATCGTGGACGTGGACGGCAACGATTACATCGACATGCTCTGCGCCTACGGGCCCATCATCCTGGGCTACGATGAGGCCGAGATCAACGATGCCGTGAAGGCCCAGATGGACAAGGGTTTCTGCTTCTCCCTGGTCCAGCCCATCCAGAACGAACTGGAACAGCGGCTCATCGACCTCATCCCCAGCGCCGAGAGCGTGATCCTGGTGAAGACCGGGTCCGATGCCACCGGCGTGGCCGTCCGCATTGCCCGGGGTTACACCGAGCGCAACACCATCCTGCGCTGCGGCTACCACGGGTGGCACGACTGGGCCGTGGAGGTCCATGGGGGCGTGCCCCAGTGCGTGCAGGACCTGACGGTGGAATTCGAATACGGCCATCTGGATGATCTGGAGGCCAAGCTGGAGGCCCATCGGGGGGATGTGGCCGGCATCATCATCACGCCCGTGGGGCACCCCCTGGCCAAGGCGGTCCAGGCCCCTCCCGCGGGATACCTGGAGGGCGTCCGGGCCCTGGCGGACAAGCACGGCGCCGTGCTGATCTTTGACGAGATCCGCAGCGGCTTCCGGGTGGCCCTGGGAGGAGCCCAGGCCCGCTATGGTGTGACCCCGGATATCAGCACCTTCGGCAAGGCCCTGGCCAACGGCTACGCCATCAGTGCCGTGGTGGGCAAGGCCCAGTTCATGAACGTCTGTGAGAAGAAGGTCTTCATCAGCTCCACCTTCTTCCCCAACAGCCTGGAGATGGCCGCCGCCATGAAGTGCCTGGACATCCTGGAGCGGGACGGGATCGTCGACCTGGTCTGGGAGAAGGGCACCTGGTTCCTGAAGGAACTGGAGCGGGTGGTGAAGGCCTCCGGAGTATCGGCCACCGTCAACGGCATCCCCCCCATGCCCTTCATGCTCTTCGACAAGGTGGACGAACACGCCAAGGAGCGCCGGGAGCGCTTCTATACCGAGACCATCCGGCGGGGGCTCTTCATCCAACCCTTCCACCACTGGTATATCAGCGCGCGTCACACCCAGGCCGACCTGGAGAAGGCCATCCGTGCCATCGAAGAGGCCTTGGCGGTCGTCGCGGAACTCTATCCCTGCCAGTAGGAGCCGCCATGGACAGCAAGCTGATCATCACCTGTGCCATTACCGGGGCCGAAACCACCCGGGCCATGCAGCCCGCCCTCCCCATCACCCCTGAGGAGATCGCCGAGGCTGCCCTGGAGGCCCGGGAGGCCGGGGCCGCCGTCCTGCACCTGCACGTCCGGCAGGACGACGGCACGCCGACTCAGGATGCCGCCATCTTCCGCCGGGCCATTGAGCTGGTGCGGGCCAAGTGCGACATGGTCATCGAGGTGACCACCGGCGGTGCCGTGGGCATGAGTCCCGAGGAACGGCTCCAGCCCGTGGCCCTCAATCCCGAGATGGCCAGCCTGGATTGCGGCACCGTCAACTTCGGCGACGAGTATATCGTCAATACGCTGCCCATCATGCGGCAGTTCGCCCGGGAGATGAAGGCCCACGGTGTGCGGCCGACCCTCGAATGCTTCGACCTGGGGCATGTCTACGCCAGTCAGATCCTCATCAAGGAGGGACTGCTGGAAGCGCCCTTCCACTACGGCCTGGTGCTGAACGTGCCGGGGGCTGCCAAGTACGAACCCGATGTGCTGGAGTTCCTGGTGCGCAAGCTCCCGGAGGGGGCCCACTGGACCGCCATGGGCATCGGCGGCAAGGCCAACCTGGACTGTCTCTATGCCACCATCGCCCTGGGGGGCCACCTCCGGGTGGGCTTCGAGGACAACATCTTCTATTCCAAGGGCCGTCTGGCGAAGAGCAACGCCGAGCTGGTGGCCCGTGCCGCCCGCATCGGCGCCGACTGCGGCCGGGAGCTGGCGACGCCCGAGGACGTGCGCAAGCTGTTCGGGCTGAGGGGGGCGTGATGGTGGTTGACCTGACGCAGGAAAAAGGAGTCAACACAGAGGGCACAGAGAAAAGCCAAAAGAGAGGGCACAGAGGGGGCACGACTCACCCCGCCGCCCTGGCCGGGTCCCGGGAGGACTCGGAGGCTTCGGCGGGCAGGCCCGCCTCCGCCGCCTCATCCGCCCGGAACCTGTCCGGCTACGCCGTCCAGCCCCGCTGTGCGGGGCCTGCCGGGGCGCCTCGCACCTAGGCTCCGATCTTCCCTTACCCCCTATCCTCCTCCTTCTGTCTTTTCCCTTCTTTTCTCGCTTTTGCTTTTCTCTGTGCCCTCTCTTTACCCCCTCCGTGCCCTCTGTGTTGACTCTTTCTAATTTTCGACTCGTGTTGGAGTAACCATGCTGACCTACGCTCCCGTTGATTACCGTTCCGTGCCCCTCTTCCAGGATGTGACTGAGGAACAGTGGAACGACTGGCACTGGCAGATCCGCAACGCCATCCGGGACGTGGAGACCCTGGAGAAGGTGATCCCCCTCAGCGAGGAGGAGCGGACCCACCTGAAGCAGTGCCTCCAGAAGTTCACCATGGAGATCACGCCGTACTATGCCTCCCTGATGGACCGCCAGGATCCGGACTGCCCGGTGCGGATGCAGGCGGTGCCCCGCCTCATGGAGCTGCACGACGAGCCCTCGGACCTCTCGGACCCCCTCCACGAGGACGTGGATTCGCCGGTTCCAGGCCTCACCCACCGCTACCCGGACCGGGTGCTGCTCCTGGTCACCAACATGTGCTCCATGAACTGCCGCCACTGCACTCGGCGGCGTCTGGTGGGCGAGCAGTACTCCCACATGTCCGAGGACCACATCCAGGGGGCCATCGACTACATTGCCCGCACTCCCCAGGTCCGAGATGTCCTCATCTCGGGCGGCGATCCCCTGGTGCTCTCGGACGGCCGCCTGGAGTCCATCCTGAAGCGCCTCCGGGCCATCGAGCACGTGGAGATCATCCGGATCGGCACCCGCACCCCCGTGGTCCTGCCCCAGCGCATCACCGAAGACCTGGTGCAGATGCTCAAGCAGTACCACCCCATCTACGTGAACGTGCACTTCAACCACCCCAAGGAGATCACCCGCGAGGCCCGGGAAGCCTGTTCCCGCCTGGCCGATGCCGGCATCCCCCTGGGCAACCAGAGCGTGCTGCTGCGGGGCATCAACGACGACCCGGTGGTCATGAAGAAGCTGGTGCACAAGCTCCTGGCGGTGCGTGTCCGGCCCTACTACATCTACCAGTGCGACCTGAGCCTCGGGATCAGCCACTTCCGCACCTCGGTCGCCAAGGGCATCGAGATCATCGAGAACCTGCGGGGGCACACCACGGGCATGGCCGTGCCCACCTTCGTGGTGGACGCCCCGGGCGGCGGCGGCAAGATCCCCGTCATGCCCAACTACCTCATCTCCATGGGGGATGATCGGGCCATCCTCCGCAATTTCGAGGGGGTGGTCACCACCTACACCTGGCCCATCCACGCCGGTCCCAACCATCCGGCCACCCAGGAACCGGACGACGAGGCCCACTATGGCGCCAAGGATGGTGTCGCCCTGCTCCTGGCGGGCAAGAAGCTCTGCCTGGAGCCCGAAGGCCTTTCCCGAAACAAGCGGCACTAGGGATCCCATGGACTGCTGGCAGGGCATGGATGGAGCGGTCACGGCGGTGACAGGCTTCGAGAAGGGATCGGGGAAGACCACCTTCCTCGATCTGGCCCTGGCCCGTCTGCGCCCTGCGGGGCCAGTGGCACTCTTCAGCATCGGCCTGGACGGAGCCCAGAAGTCCCCCGGAGGGAACATCCGTGTGCTTCCCGGGGATGTGGTGCTCTCCAGCGAGTCCCTGGTCCGCGCCTCCGATACCCGGGTGGAGCTGTTGGAGGCCCTGCCGCCGAGGGCCGGTCTGGGGCGTCTCCTTCTGGGCCGGGTCCTGCGTCCGGGTTCTGTCACCCTGGCGGGCTGTGAGCACCTGAGCCTCCTGGCCCAGCTCCTCCGGCGGGTGCGGGAGGAAGGCTGGGCCCACTCCCTCCTCGTGGACGGATCCGTGAACCGCTGGACCCAGGTGGCCGCCCTCGGAGACTTGGGCTTCGTCTTCACGGCCCGGGTGGATCGGGCCAATCTGGCCAGGATCGCGGCTCGGATGCGCAGCCTGGCGATCCTGGACCGCCTGCCCATCGAGCCTGATTCCCAGGCCCTTCGCTGGGAGGGGCCACTGACGGCCGCCTCCCTCGAAAGCCTGCCTCGGGACCTGGAGGCCCTCTCCCTGGAGGACGCCACTAAGGTCTTTCTCGAGGCCCGGGAGCTGACTCGGCTACTGGCGCGGGTGCGCCTTTCCCTGCGCCGCCGTCTGCCCCTCCGGGGTCTGGTGGTCTCCCTCCGGGGGCTCGACCGGGCGGACTTCCTAGATGTCCTGGGAGAGGCTGCTTCCTATGTGGTCTTCCATCCCTGCGAGGCGGCCTGATGGATGCTTTTGCCGCCTTTTCCGAATTCGAAAGCCTCTGGAGTCGTCTCTGTCCCGATAGCCCCTTCGGGCGGGATGAGAAGGAGGCCCAGCGCGCCATTCACGAAGCCGACCGCCTGGAGGCGCTTTGGGACCAGACGGAGGCCGCTGGGGAGCTCCTGGCCCTTCTCTCATCCGACCCCTTGCGCCTGAGCCGCCTGAACCATCACCTGCAGCGCCTGCCACGCTTCCCCGAATCGGAAGGGCTGCTGGGCGAAGTGGAACTCTTCGAGGTCAAGAAGTTCCTGCATCACTACACCGAGCTCCTGGGGATCCTGAGCCCTGAAGCCCGGGGGACCTTTGCGCTTCCCGCCCCCCCTGAGGGGCTGCTGGAACTCCTGAACCAGGGCCGCCAGAGCGCCGAATCCTTCTATCTCGCAGATGCCTATGATCCGACCCTGGCCGAAGTCCGGGCCCGGCTCCGGACACTGGGGGAGCGGCTCGCAGAACTCCAGGCCCGGCAGTTGGGCCGGATCGAGGAGCTTCTGGGGCTGCGCTTTGGGGAACGGCCCTTCCTGGTCCTGCCCCAGGGTGACCTGGCGACCGCCAAGGAGGCCCATGCCCTCCTGGAACTGGAGCCCTACGACGAGGGACGGGTGCTGGTGAAGCCCCGGATCCTGGGTGAAGCCTGGGCTCTGCGGGAGGAACTCGAAGGTCTGCTGGCCCGGGAACGGGTGGAGGAGGCCCAGGTCCTGGCCCGCCTGGGGGCTGCGGTGCAGAAGGCTTTGCCTGTCCTGGTGGCCTGCCGTCGGGGCGTGGGGACCTTCGATCTGGCCCTGGCCCGGACGCGGCTGGCGCGGGAACTGAAGTTGGTGCGGCCTGTCCTCACGGAGGGGCCCGTGCGGATCCGGGGGGGGCGCTTCCTCCCCTGTGAGGAACTCTGCGCACGGCTCGGGCTGCCCTACACCCCGCTGGACGCCGAATTCGAGGGGCCGGTGACCGTGATCTTCGGCTCCAACATGGGGGGCAAGACCGTGGTCCTCAAGACCCTGGCCTTCCTGCAGAGCTGTGTCCAGGCCGGTCTGTTCGTACCGGCCCTGGCCTTCGAGACCCGGCTCTACCGCCAGTGCCGCTTCATCGGCGAGGGGGGAGAGCCCGGTGCCCAGGGACTTTCGGGCTTCGGACGGGAGATCCGCCAGGTGGTCGAGGCCCTGGCCCACCGGGAGGGAGGCCTCCTGCTGCTCCTGGACGAGTTCGCCCGGACCACCAGTTCCAGGGAGGCGGAGGCTCTGCTGGGGGCCCTCCTGGGGGACCTTTCGAGAGCGCCCGGGCTCCTCGCCCTGTGCAGCACCCATTTCAGGGGACTACCCCGGGACCCCGCCGTGGCCTACCGCCGCATGGCGGGTCTGCGGCGGGCTGCCCTGGAGGGCATGGCGGAGTCGGAGGATCTGGAGACCCGGATCCGCCGCATCGATGGCCTCATGGATTACCGTCTGGTGCCGGACACCGGAGAGCAGGGGCTTTCGGACGCCCTCGCCATTGCCGGCATGCTGGGCCTGTCGGTGGAGATCGTGAAGAAAGCCCAGACTTTGCTTGGACATGGATAGGGATTGGAGAACTGGCATGGAACGGAAACTAGGATTGCCCGAGGATCAGATCGCCGAGGCCCGCGCCCTGGCGGA